>JAQGJO010000074.1 GCA_028290595.1 Hyphomicrobiales bacterium
GGGCACGATCTCGACCTGGTTCAAGAAGGCGGGAGACCGGATCGAGGCCGGCGAGAATCTGCTTGAGATCGAAACCGATAAGGTTTCGATGGAGGTGCAGGCGATCTAATCCGGCATCGTTTCGCAAATCGTGTACGCGGCGGGAGAGACGGCGCCGGTGGGCGCGATCATCGCGGTGATTGGCGACGGCAAGCTGCAGGTGAAGCGCGCAGAGCCAGTGACCAAGCCTGCCGCGCAAAAGTCTGCACAGCCGGTCGCTCCTCAATTCGCTGGCAAAGCACAGGGCACTCTCGCCGAGCGGGGTTTCGCGCCATTCAATGAAGTCTTCACGCCGACCGGCAATTTCGGCCGGGCCGAGATCGCGCAAGGGATTCGCACAACGCCGCTGGCGCGCCGGCTGATCGCGCAGCATGGCGTCGATGCCAATCGCCTGGTCGCGCAGGTGCGCTCGCAGGGGCGAGGACGGATCGCCGCCGCCGATGTTCAGGCAGCGATGGCGGATCGATCGCAATCTTTTTCGCAACCTTTGCCGATCACGGGACCACGTGAGCGGCAGCCGCTCAATCGCATCCGCCAGCAGACGGCGAAGCATCTGACGCGCGCCTGGCAGAGCATTCCGCATGTCTTTCAGACGATCGAAATCGACTTCAGCGCAGTCTTGAAATTGCGCGAGCAGCGCAAGGACGCCTGGCGTGCGCAGCATGGCGCGAGCCTGACCTATCTGCCGTTCATCGCACGCGCCGTCTGCCTGGCGATCCGCCAATGGCCAAAGGTAAATTCCTCCATCGACGGCGATACGCTGCTCGTCGCCAGCGAGATCAATCTCGGCATCGCCGTCGATCTTGCCCATGAAGGGCTCGTCGTGCCGGTGATCAAGGGCGCTGACGGGATGAATGTCGCCGGTCTGGCGGTTGCCATCCAGAAACTGTCGGAGAAGGCGCGGGCCGGCAAGCTGACGCCGGATGATCTTGAAGGCGCGACCTATACGATTTCCAACAACGGTAGCTTCGGCACGCTGTTCACGGCGCCGCTGATCAACGCGCCGCAGGCGGCTATCCTCTCCACCGATGCGATCGTCAAACGCGCCGTCGTCGTCGAGACGGAGTTCGGCGAGGCCATCGTGGCGCGACCGGTCGGCATTGTGGCGCAAAGCTTCGATCATCGCGCCTTCGATGGCGCCTATTCGGCGTCATTCCTGGCAGCAGTGAAGAGCATTACCGAAACACGTGACTGGACGGCAGAGTTCTAACCACCTCAGAGGGCAACCAAATGCGTGAGAACAAACATCGCCTCGGATGGATCGGCATGGGTCGCATGGGCACACCCATGGCGGAGCTGCTGCTGAAGGCCGGCAATGAGGTGCAGTTGTGGAACCGCACCAAGGCCAAGGCGGAACCGTTGGCTGCCAAAGGCGCGAAGCTCGTCGATGCGCCGTCCGATCTTGCCGGCGTCGATATTCTTTTCACCATGGTTTCCACCGGCAAGGATCTGGAGCAGATCTATTTCGGCGCCAATGGCGTCGCCGTGGGCGGCAAGGGCAAGACGCCAAAAATCTTCGTCGATTGTTCGTCCATCGGCGTGGAAGATTCTGCCAGGATCGCGGCGCGCTTAAGCGAGGCCGGCGCGCAGTTTCTCGCCGTTCCGGTGTCGGGCTAGGGCAAATGTGTGATGGTGAAGATACTGTCGGCGGTGGCGTCGGGTCCGCGTGAGGCATTCGAGATCGCCAAGCCCTATATCGACACGTTTGCGTTGGCCGGCACATCCTATGTGGGCGAAGGCGAGTTGGCCCGCATCTGCAAGATCGCCCACAACGTCATGCTCGGCGTGGTGATCCAGAATCTTGTCGAGATCACTATACTTGCGCAGAAACATGGCGTGCCGCGCCATGCCTTCCTTGAGTTTATGAACAACAGCGTCATGGGCTCGACCTTCATGCGCTACAAGAGCAATGCGCTCGTCAATCTCGACTGGACGACGACATTCACGCCGGAGCTTTTGCGCAAGGACATGGACCTGGGGCTGGCCGCCGGGCGCAAGCACGATGTGCCGATGCCGGTCACCGTGATGGCGCGCGAGGCGATCCAGGCGCATTTCGGCGCGGCTTCGCTGAAACCGGACCCGAAAGCCTATCTCGACATGGACTTTGCCGCTTTGCTGGAGACGCAAGCGCTTGCCTCGGGCATCCGCCTCGAAAGCGAGAATGTTCCGGTGCCGACGGGCTTGGAAGTCGGGCACTGACTTGCTAAGCCTGTTCCAGACAGTTTGGGGCAGGCAATGGCAGATCAAGTGGGCAGACTTGCAGCAGTTCGACTTGAAACGCGCAGGTTTGCGGCGCCGCCGCCGACCTGGGGGCTGGTCCGCGACGACGGATTCGTCGACCTGGGCGCGCGCTATAGCGCCAGGTTTCCGACCCTGAAGCATGTTGTCGAAGCAGGCGGTCTGCGGGCGATCGTGGAAGCGAATGTTGCGACACCGGTCGATCATCCGCTCACGGCGCTGACCTATCTGCCGCCACTTGGCAATGCTCAGAAGATCATCTGCATCGGCGTCAATTATCCCGATCGCAACGAGGAATATAAGGACGGCCAGTCTGCCGCCAGCTATCCGAGCATCTTCCTGCGCTTTCCGACATCCTTTGTCGGCCACGGCGAGAACCTCATCAGGCCGCCGGAATCCGAACAGCTCGATTACGAAGGCGAAGTGACGCTCGTCATCGGCAAGCCCGGCCGCCGCATTGCGCAAGCGCAGGCGCTCGATCATGTCGCCGCCGTGACCCTGTGCAACGAAGGCACGATCCGCGACTGGCTGCGCCATTCGCGCTTCAACGTCACCCAGGGCAAGAATTTCGATCGCAGCGGCAGTATCGGCCCGTGGATCATCCCTTACAGCGACGAGAGCCAGATCGCCGACATCCGGTTGACGACGAAGGTGAATGGCGAGGTCCGTCAGGACGATCGCACCTCAAGGATGATGTTCAACTTCCGCTATCTGATTTCCTATGTCTCGACGTTCGCCACGCTTCTGCCTGGCGATCTCATCGTCACCGGCACGCCGACAGGCGCCGGTGCGCGTTTCTCGCCGCCGATCTGGCTGAAGGCAGGCGATGTGATCGAGGTGGAGGCGGAAGGCATCGGCGTGCTGCGCAACGGCGTCGAGGACGAGAAGCCATGAGCGCGCTGACGCGAGAAGAGATCATCGGGGCTGCACGGCGGCTTGAAGAGGCCGAGCGCACCCGCAAGCAGATCCGCATGCTGAGCCTCGAGCATCCTGGCCTCAACATGACGGACGCCTATGCCATTCAGAAGGCGTGGATGGACCTCAAGCTGGCGCAGGGGCGCAAGATCAAGGGTCACAAGATTGGCCTGACGTCGAAGGCCATGCAGTCGGCGCTTAACATCGATATGCCGGATTCCGGCGTCCTGCTCGACGACATGTTCTTTCAGGATGCAGGCGATATTCCAACCGACCGTTTCATCGCGACGCGTATCGAGGCGGAACTCGCCTTCGTGCTGAAATCGCGCCTCGCCGGGCCCGACTGCACCTTGTTCGATGTCATCAACGCGACCGAATATGTGACGCCGGCGCTGGAAATTCTCGATACGCGCATTCTGCGTGTCGATCCGCAAACCAAAGTCACGCGCACGGTGTTCGATACGATTGCCGATAATGCTGCCAATGCAGGCATTGTGCTGGGCGGGCGGCCGTTCCGGCCGATGGATGCGGACATGCGCTGGGTCGGCGCGATCGTGTTTAAGAATGCACAGGTGGAGGAGACGGGGCTGGCAGCCGGCGTGCTCAACCATCCGGCCATGGGCATTGCCTGGCTCGCCAATCGTCTGGCCGAACATGGCGGCGCGCTGGAGGCGGGCCAGACTGTGCTTGCCGGTTCTTTCATCCGCCCGATCGAAGCACGCAAGGGCGATACGTTCCACGCGGATTACGGGCCCTGGGGCACCGTAAGCTGCCATTTTTCTTGAGGTTGATATGTTCGAGATAGCCAATCCGTTCAAAGCAGCGATGAAGGCCAAGAAGCCGCAGATCGGCCTGTGGCAGGCGCTCGCCAATCCGATCTCGGCCGAACTGTGCGCCGGTGCGGGTTTTGATTTTCTCGTCGTCGATGGCGAGCATGCACCCAACGACATCCCCACCATCGCGGCGCAATTGCAAGCGATCAAGGGCACCTTGGCGCATGCCATCGTGCGGCCGCCGATCGGCGAAACGCATCTCATCAAGCAATTACTCGACATCGGCGCGCAGACAATCCTTGTGCCGATTGTCGAGACGGTGGAGCAGACTGAGCAGCTTGTGCGCGCTGTGCGCTATCCGCCGCAGGGCGTGCGCGGCGTCGCCACCCTGACGCGTGCCGCGCAGTTCGGGCGGGTGCCGGATTATCTAAAGCGCGCCAATGACGAGATCTGCCTGCTGGTGCAGGTTGAGACCCTGAAGGGCCTCGACAATCTCGATGCGATCGCGGCGGTGGAGGGCGTAGACGGCGTCTTCATCGGGCCGTCCGATCTCTCGGCGGCGCTTGGCCATCTCGGCGATCCGATGCATCCCGATGTGGTGAAGGTAATCGAGGATTGCATCAAGCGGATTGCCGCAGCCGATAAGGCGCCGGGTATTCTGATGGTCAACGAGCCCTTCGCGCGCAAATGTCTGGAGCTGGGCACGTTGTTTCTGGCGGTGGGATCGGATGTGACTGTGCTGGCGCAGGGTACGACCGCGCTGGCTGCGAAGTATAAGAGCTAAGAGTGAGGCTGACGCCCCCGTCCTTCGAGACGCAACGCCTTGCGTTGCTCCTCAGGATGAGGGCTTCTGGTGAAACGGTACAAGCTATCAGAAGCCCTCATCCTGAGGAGCCTGCGCAGCAGGCGTCTCGAAGGACGGGGGCGTCATGCACGGATCAAAACCTACATCGGCTCGATCGCCAGATCCTTGATGAGCTTGCTCCACATCACCGTCTCTTCGGCGAAGAAACTTGCCGCTTCAGCCGGCGTGCTGCCGACGGGGACCAGCATCATCTCGAGCAGGCGTTTGTTGATCGCGGGCGATTTGATCACCTCGGCCACGTCCTTGCTGATCTTTGCGGCCAATGGCGCCGGTGTGCCCGGCGGGGCGAGGAGGCCGAACCACGAGATCGAACGGAAGCCGGGCAGAACTTCCGACACGGATGGTACGTCGGGCAGCGCGCTTGAGCGTTCGGTGTCTGCGACGGCGAGGATGCGCGCCGTGCCGGCCTGGTGCAGCGGCAGGGACGTGACGATCGTGTCGAAGAAGAAATCGACATGGCCGGCTGCGATGTCGGTGAGAATGGGCGCTGCGCCGCGATAGGGCACGTGGACCGTGTCGATGCCGGCTTTTGCTTCCAGCAAGCGGGCGGTGAGATAGCCTGTCGATCCAGCGCCCTGCGAGGCGTAATTCAGTTTGCCAGGCATGCGCTTGGCCAGGGCGATGAAATCTTTCAGCGTCTTGGTTTCAAGGCCGTTGCGGACGACGAGGACGTTGGACACTTTCGCCATCAGCGAAATAGGCATGAATTTCGTCGCGTCGTAATTGACGTCTTTGTAGAGCAGCTTGTTGATGGTGATGGGGCCTGGTGGTGTGGCGAGCAATGTATAGCCGTCTGGGTCCGCGCGTGAGAAACGATCGGCCCCCGTATTGCCGCCGCCGCCGGATATGTTCTCGATGATGACGCCCTTCTCCCATTTCTGGCCGAGGCCTTCGCCGACGACGCGCGTCAGGCTGTCGAGCGTCGAGCCGGCGGGGAACGGCAGGATGATTTTGACAAGGCGTGAGGGAAAGACATCCTGAGCGGTGGCGACGCCGGCAAAGAGATGCAATGTCGCAAATGAACAGGCGATTGCTGTTGCCCAGCGCCTCGTGATCATGATGGCCTCCCTCTATACCACGCGGCAATCTTTTGTTGTTGCCGCGTTGGTTGCAGTATTTCTAGCGCGCCCTCAAATGGAGCGCAATGCAGCTTTGGTTGCTCGCTACACTGAAGGAAATATCGGTTGTCCGGATTTCGCGGCTTCGACGATGACTGAATCTGCTTCCCAGCCGGGGCCGTCGCGCGTCTGCATCTGTTCGATCTCGGCAAGAATGCGTTTGGCGCCGATCCTGTCGGCCTGAAACATCGGGCCGCCGAGCCATGATGGCCAGCCGTAGCCATTGACGAAGACGAGATCGATGTCGGACGCGCGCGCCGCGATGCCTTCGCGCAGAATCTTGGCGCCTTCGCAGGCCATGGCGGCGATCAGCCGGATGCGGATGGCCTCCGGCGTGAACGTCTGGCGTTCGGCGCTGCGGCGCGCCACGGCCTTGTCGATAAGCTCGCGCACCAGCGGGTGGTCGCTGCGCGCGCCGTTGTCGTAGCGATACCAGCCGGCGCCGGTCTTCTGGCCGAAGTGGCCCTGTTCGCAGAGCTGGTCGGCGATGTCGACGTAGCGCTCTTTTGGGTCTCGGGTCGGTGCCAGGCGCTTGCGCTGCGCCCATGCGATTTCGAGGCCGGACATGTCGAAGACGCGGAATGGGCCCATCGGCAGGCCAAGCGCTTCAACCGCATCGTCAATGTCGCGCGGTTGCGCGCCTTCCTCCAGCATGTATTCGCATTGGCGACGATACATGGCGTAGATGCGGTTGCCGATGAAACCGGGGCAGACGCCGGAGACGACCGCCAGCTTGCGCAGTTTGCGCGCCACCGCCAGCGCGGTCGCCAGAACGTCCGGCGACGTCTGCGCCATGCGCACCACCTCAAGCAGCCGCATGACGTTGGCCGGCGCGAAGAAATGCATGCCGACGATGCGCTGCGGAT
>JAQGJO010000119.1 GCA_028290595.1 Hyphomicrobiales bacterium
CTGGCGATTCACGGCGTCGTGCTGACCATGTTCGATCCGCGCAACAACATTGCCTCGCAAGTGGTGGCGGACGTACGCAAGTTTCTCGGCGATAAAGTCTATGAGACGATCATCCCGCGCAATGTGCGCGTGTCGGAAGCGCCGTCGCACGGCAAACCGGTCCTGCTTTACGATCTCAAATGCTCCGGCAGCCAGGCGTATCTGAAGCTGGCATCGGAAGTCATTCAGAGAGAGCGCCGGTTACGTGCGGCCTGAGCAGAAGTCGATAGGCAGAAATCGGCGAGTTAGAATCGAAAGGTGAGTGATATGGCGGAAGAGTCACGCCGGGGGCTGGGTCGCGGTCTGGCGGCGCTTCTCGGAGACAATGCGCCCGAGGCCGAACCGCGTGCGACGGCGCAGGACCAGCGGCTGGTGCCGATCGAATTCCTGCGGCCGAATGCACGCAACCCGCGCAAGGCTTTCGACGAGGAAGCGCTGGAAGAACTCGCCAGTTCGATCAGAGAACGCGGTCTCATTCAACCCATCGTTGTGCGTCTCGTGCCGCATGCGGTGAACGCTTACGAGATCATCGCCGGCGAACGGCGCTGGCGCGCGGCGCAGCGCGCCGGTCTGCACAATGTTCCCATCCATGTGATGGAGGCGGACGATCGCACGGTGATGGAACTGGCGATCATCGAAAACGTTCAGCGCGCCGATCTCAATCCGATTGAAGAGGCGATGGGCTACGAGCAGTTGATGGGCGATTTCTCCTACACGCAAAACGATCTCGCCCGCATCATCGGCAAGAGCCGCAGTCATGTGGCGAATACGTTGCGACTGATGAAACTTCCCGACCTGACGAAGAAGTTTTTGGCCGACGGCAGCCTGACGGCGGGCCATGCGCGCGCCTTGCTGGCGCTGCCCGATCCCGATGCCGTGGCGCAACGCGCGGTGAGCCAGGGCCTCAGTGTGCGTGATCTTGAAAGACTCTCGCAAGAAGCACCCGAGCACAAGCCGAAGAAGAGCCACAAGCTCACGGGCGAGAAAGATCCGAACACACGGATGCTCGAACAGCAGCTCAACGAAGCGACGGGCCTGACGGTGACCATCGATCACAAGGAGAATGGCGGAGGCCAGCTTGTGGTGAAGTACAAGAACCTCGACCAGCTCGATGCGCTGGTGGAGCGGTTGAGCCGGTCGCTAAATCTGAAGGGGTAGCGGTTCGATTGAGTGTCTAACCACCAGCACTCCAACAGAAGCCCTCATCCTGAGGAGCGCCGTGAGGCGCGTCTCGAAGGACGGGGGCGACAGGCAAGCACGATGGTGAGCGCTGCATGACGAGCGACGGCGCATCGGTCTATGTGCTGAAATGCGCTGACGGCAGCTATTACACTGGCAGTACGCAACGTGTCGTCGAAAGAAAGATTTGCAGAGCATGCAGCCGGACTTGGTGGCGACTATACGCGGCGCCGGCTGCCTGTGGTGCTGATCCACGTGGAACATTTCCAACGGATCACTGATGCGATTGCATTTGAACGCCAGTTCAAGGGATGGTCGCGCATGAAGAAAGAGGCGTTTCTGAGCGGTGAATTCGATGCGTTGAAGACGCTGGCCTCGCGCAGCAGACGATGATCGGTTGGTTGTGGCGTGACGCCCCCGTCCTTCTAGACGCGCCTTACGGGGCTCCTCAGGATGAGGGCTTCTGGGTGGTCTTGGCTTTCATCAATGTCGTAGTCACCGTCTCGCTGACCTGCCCGCCAACGCGATCATCCACAACGCGCGGATGGCGATCTCCGGCGCCAGATGAGCTTCGCGGCGGCTGCGGCGAATGGCTTCGGCGATGACGGCGACGGCGCGATTCAATCTCGGCGCGTTCCACGTCTTTGCGTGCAACGTCAGCGGCGCCTTGCGCGGATAGGGCACCGGCATGGAGCGGGTGACCATGTCGACGGCGCGATCGGACGACGTGCCGCTGTCGATCTCGAGACGGATGCGATGGGCGATCACCGCATGCCGCATGGCTTGCGACAAAAATCCGCCGGCATCCGTGCCCGATGAGAACACGCGCTCGAGGGTTTCGCTCACCGCTTCATGATTGCCGGAGAAAGCGCCGTCGATGGCTTCGTCGGTGACGAGCGCTGAGGCATCCGCGCTGTTGCTCAGCACGTCTTCGAGTTCGATCGTCGTCTGGCCGTGCGTATAGAGAATGAGCTTCTCGATCTCGGCGCGCGTGGTCAGGCGATCGACGCCGAGCAGCGACACCAGCATGTCGCGCGCCGGCGCCGAGATTGTCAGTCCGGCCTGCGCGACTTCCGCATCGACAAGACGGGCGATATCGTCCTCGCTGTCGGGCATGCATTCGACGGCGGCTGTGAAACGTTCCTGGGCGAAAAGTTTGCGCAAAGCCGAATCACTGCGCAGGGCGCCGGCCTCGACGATGATTGTGCAATCCTTCGGCGGATCGTCGATCACCGGGCCGAAAGCATCGATGATATTGCCGCTGCCGGCGGAGACGAGAATGGCGCGGCGGCCGCCGAACAGGCCGACCGTATTGGCTTCATCGATCAGCCGTTGCGGATCGGACGACAGATCATCAAGCTCGACGACCTGGAACGGGTCTTTCACATCGTCGACGGATTGCCGCAGCATGGTGCGGGCGCGCTCGCTGACAAGGCCGGTGTCGGTGCCGAAAAAAAGATAGAGCCGGATATGCGGCTGCGGCTTCGCCAGAAACCGCTCAGCCTCGTTGTTGCGAATCGCGACCATGCGCGCCGGCCCTCAGGAGGGCTTCGCGAGACTGATGGCGAGGCGCGTCCTGATCTGATCGGCCAGAACCTTGGCGTTCTGGATTTCGGCATAGCGCGCAGCGCGCAGGTTGGCGTAGCGCTGGCTGGTGCGGTCGTAGCTTTCGGCTGCGACGGCGACATCTTCGATGATCGGCTTGTCGCCGTCCGTGTAGGGCTCCCGGTAGAGCTTGTATTCGGCATCGATCAGGACCGTGCCGGAGGTGGCGCGCGCCGTCACCGTATCGACCAGCGGCGAGGAGACCCGCTCGCGCGCGGTGACGATCAGCCGGTATTTCGGCGCCGGGCTCGAGCCGGTGCCGTTCAAATTGAAGATCAGTTCATTGCCGAGATAATGGCCGAGACGTTCGGGAATAGGCTCGACCTTGATCGCCTGCAATTCGCTGACGAGCTGGCCGCCGCCAACCCCGCCGTACATCGGCTGGAAGCAACCGCCGAGGAAACCGGCGGCGGCGCAAACCGCCGCGATTCTCAGCGGGAGTGAGAAACGATCTTTGAAACCATCATGCAACGACATTGACGATCCTGTTCGGCACAACAATGATCTTCTTCACCGGCTTGCCGTCGAGCGCGCGCTGGACATCTTCCAGTTGCAAGGCCTCGGCTTCGACCGTTTTTACATCCGTATCGCGGGCGATGACCAGTTCGCCGCGCTTTTTGCCGTTGACCTGCACCGGCATGGTGACGGTTTCGTCCTTCGCCAATACCGGATCGATCACAGGCCAGGCAGCATACGCCACCGCGCCGGAATGGCCCAGCCGTTCCCAGCATTCTTCCGCAAGATGCGGCATCATCGGGGCGAACATCAGGACCAGCGCATCGGCCGCTTCGC
>JAQGJO010000128.1 GCA_028290595.1 Hyphomicrobiales bacterium
GCGCGCGCTCGACTGCCGGCAGATGCGCATATTGCGCCGCCGGCGCCTCGATGCAGATCGCGACATCGGCGGGCAGCGCCGCCATGAACTCGCCGAGCCAGAGGCTGCCTTCGCCGGGCAGAAGCCGGGAAGTTCGCGATTCCTTGCGCACCTCGTCCTCGCTGCGCTGAGCCGGCGGCAGCGGCGGCGCGTCGCAGAGATGCACCAGCGGCAGAAGCGCCTTGTCGATGGCGGCGACCTGTCGCGGATGGCCGCCCGACCGTGACAGGTGAAACGCATCGACGAGCAGTTTGCCGTTGGGCCGCCCGCAGGCTTTGACCATGTCGAGCGCCTCGTCGAGCGTGCGGCAGGCGCTGTAGGGATTGAACTCGACCAGAACGTCAAGCGCGCAGGATTCGGCAAGATCGCAAAGCGCGCCGAAGGTTTCGATGCGGCGGGCTTTGTCGTCATCCTCCACCGGGCAGACGATGAACTGCGCGTCGATCTTGTGGCTGAAGCTCAGGACCGGGCTGAGCGCCTCCAGATCCATGTCCGAGCGGATTGGAAACACGCCGATCTCAAGCACGCGCATGCCGGTCGAGGCGATGAGGCTCTCGATTTCCTGCATGGCCGCGCGATCGCCGACGATCTTGCGGTCGCTCGGCAGCAATGGCTGCAGCCGCAGGCCGACGGATTTGAATCCGGCCTCGTGCGCCGCCGTAATCTGCCCGGCGGGGCCGGCGTCCAAAATCGTCAAAGCGGCTAGCGACAGGTCGCTCATCGGATCCTCCCTTGATTGCAGTATCCACGTTACTCTGGCGCTATCGGCCGAGACTTTCCAGCGTGCTGTTGATCCAGCCGCGTTGCGGGGCAATCAAGGCGCCCTGGGTAAGTTCCCCGCATTGCCTGCCGTTCGCGCCACGCGACCAGACGGTGATGGCGACAAGCTCGCTGGCATTGCTGGAAAAGATCGGACCGCCGGAATCGCCGGTGCAGGCGCCAAAACCCTGCTTCGCCGGATCGTCGGCCCAAAGAAGAATGGAGGAGAGCGGCGCCCGTGCCGTGATCGTGCCGGCGCGCAAGGTGCCGGCCGAACGTTCATCCCCTTCGCGCGCCAGACCGAAGCCCGCGATGTAAAACAGATCTCCCACGGCAAAGCTGGTGCGCGTCGACAGGCGCACCGGCGTCAGGTTCGCCGGCAGCGGCCGTGACAGTTTCACCATGGCGAGATCGATGGAGCGTTGCCGCGTCTTGATCGCATCGGCCCGATAGCCCGGGTGGACCGATGCGGCGCTGACCGGGATCGGCTCGCCGCCCCCGACGTAGGCGGCCAGATCGCTGGCGCCCGACACGCAATGCCCCGCCGTCAGGACGATGTCGCGCGCCATCACCACGCCGGTGCAGAAACCGGACGCGTTGCCGGCGCGTTTCAGCAGCATGACCGTATGCGCCGCCGCATCGCCGGCGTCCTGGGACGGCCCAACCAGGGCCTGCGCCGGCCCAAGGGCCAAGGTGGAAATCAAGAAAAGCGAACCAAAAATTCGAAGCATTTGAAGCACCGGCCTGGGCGAGAGTTCCTGGGCGCTTGTAATGCGATTGTGAACAAGCGCCAAATGCGCCTGTAATCGCAAGTCTTGGCCGGTTAACGCCTTGAACTTGCTGGTTGCGGGACTTGTTGCCGGGGGCCGGTTCATCTAGCGTTCAGGTGTCCGGGGCAAAGATAGGTCATGCAATTCATTTCGGCGGTCGCCATTCTCGGGCAGATAGCCGCCTTGCCGGTCGTCCAGATCGCCGAGGCGGACGCGCCGCGTTCATGCCTGTCGCCCTCCGAAACACGCGAGACGATTACCCAGCGCAAGCTTGTTGACCCCCTGGTCTCCATGCGCAATGCCACCCGCGGCGGTGCCGAACCGCTCAGGACGAGGCTCTGTCGCTGGGGCGATAAATTCGTGTATGAAATGGCCCTGTTGCGCCGCGACGGCAAAGTGGTGCGGGTTTTTGTCGATGCGTCGGATGGATCGACAGTCAATCCGCCGCGTTAGCCGATCTTTTTAGCCCCGCCTTTTCGGCGCGAGAGGAGACATTTTTGCGCTTGCTGGTGATCGAGGACGACCGAGATTTGAATCGCCAGCTTGTGACCGCGCTTGAGCAGGCGGGCTATGCGGTTGACGTAGCGTTCGACGGCGAGGAAGGCCATTTCCTCGGCGAGACGGAACCTTATGACGCCATTGTGCTCGATATCGGCCTGCCGAAAAAAGACGGCATTTCGGTGCTTGAGGACTGGCGCAAGGCCGGCCGCAAGACCCCCGTGTTGATGCTCACCGCCCGCGACCGCTGGAGCGACAAGGTGCAGGGTTTCGACGCCGGCGCCGATGACTATGTGGCCAAACCATTCCACATGGAGGAAGTGCTGGCGCGACTGCGCGCGCTGGTGCGCCGCGCCGCCGGCCATGCGACCAGCGAACTGGTGTGCGGGCCGGTGCGCCTCGACACCAAGGCCGGGCGCGTCGTCGTCGACGGCAATCCGATCCGGCTGACCTCGCATGAATACCGGCTGCTCGCCTATCTGATGCATCACGCCGGCCGCATCGTCTCGCGCACCGAACTCGTCGAGCATTTGTACGATCAGGATTTCGACCGGGATTCAAACACCATCGAAGTCTTCGTCGGCCGCTTGCGCAAGAAGCTCGGCGTCGAAGTGCTGCAAACCATTCGCGGCCTTGGTTATCTGATTGCGCCGCCGGGCGAGGCGCCGCCGTCGCCCGCCAAATCGAGCCGATAGGGCTGATGGCCCTGCCGCGCCGCGACGCGCTGTCGATTCCAACACGACTGTTCTTGTCGGCTGCGTTCTGGAGCACCCTGCTGCTGCTGATCGCCGGCATCGGCCTCGTCACCGTATTCCGGCGCACGACCGAACAGGCCTTTGACGACAGGCTGTCGGTCTATCTGCGCGCCCTGGTCGCCGATGTGGCTCTATCCGGAGACGAAACCTCGAATGCGCCGGGCCAGCAACTCGGCGAGCCGTTGTTCGAACTGACGCGATCCGGCTGGTATTGGCAGGTGACGCGCGTCGATGGCGCCACGCCGCAGATCCGCGCCTCGAAATCCTTGTTTGCGACGCGTCTGCCGAAGCTCGCCGATCTCGGCGTGCGGCCCGACCAGACTGGTCTACGCAAAGGGTTTGTCGAAGGGCCTGATGGTCGCAATCTGCGCATGATCGAGCGGGTAATCGATGTCGGCGATGACGGCACGTTCCTGGTTCAGGTCGCAGCAACCAACGAGGACGTGATAGCGCAGATCTGGCGCTTCACCCTGACCCTGGCGCTGGCCTTCGCCATTCTGGCGCTGGCGCTGG
>JAQGJO010000130.1 GCA_028290595.1 Hyphomicrobiales bacterium
ATGGTGTTCGGCGCCGACATCATCGCCGGCTTCCCCACCGAGACCGAGGAGATGTTCGCCCGCTCGCTCGATCTCGTCGAGGAATGCGGGCTGACGCATTTGCACGTCTTCCCCTATTCGCCCCGCCCCGGCACACCCGCCGCGCGGATGCCGCAGGTTCCAGATAATCTCATCAAGGAGCGCAGCGCGCGCCTGCGAGCGAAAGGAACAGAGCGCCTCAGCGCCCATCTCGACCGCCAGATCGGCCGCAAACTGCAGGTTTTAGGCGAACGCGGCGGCATCGGCCGTGCCGAGGATTTTTCACCCGTGCGCATCGGCGAACAGGCCCGGGGCAAAATCGTCGAAGCGACGATCACCGGCCATGACGGCGCGGTGCTGGATTGCGCGGCGGCCTAAACCGGCGTTTCCTCGCTGACGACAGGCACAATGACCTCTTCCACCCACCCGCACGCCTTCAGGCGGTCGATCATATGCGCCGGCGCCGGTGCGGCGATTTTGACCGGGTCCTTGTTTTTATAGAGTGGCACGACGATTTCCCGGGCATGCAATTGCAATCCACTGGCTTGGCCAGGCCCGCCAGAGCCGTAAACCGGGTCACCGACGATCGGCCAGCCCATCGAAGCGCTGTGGACCCGCAATTGATGGGTGCGCCCGGTCAAAGGCTCCAGCGCCAGCCAGGCGATCGATTTGCTGTCGGCGTCAGTGCCGCGGCCGAGCACCGCCCAGCGCGTCTGCGACGGCTGGCCGAGCGGATCGACCTTCATCCACCAGCCGCGCGTGGCGTCGAGCCGGCCGAGCGGCAGGTCGATCAGCCCCTCATTTTCCGCCGGCCCGTCCTCTACAATCGCCCAGTAGGTCTTGTCGATATGGCCCTGCTTGAACAATTTGCCAAGTTTTTCCAAAGCCTTATGATGCCGCCCCAGGACCAGGCAGCCGGACGTGTCGCGGTCCAGCCGGTGCGCCAGGGCCGGCGGGCGCGGCAGGCCAAAGCGCAGGGCGTCGAAATGAGCTTCGAGATTATCGCCGCCCTTCGGACCCCGGTGCACGGCGATGCCGGCGGGTTTGTCCACGATGAGCATCAGCCCGTCGCGGTAGAGAAGGCGGGCATTGAGGTCTTCCGGCGTCATGGAGAACAGGCTATCGAGGCCCGACGGACCAGCGTCAAGTATTATGGCGCATTTGAAAGCGAATATGAGTGACGAGGTAAGCAAGAAACCGGGCCTGCTCGGCCGTCTGTTCGGCCGCGGCGACGCCGCTGCCGCCACCGAGCCAGTCGTCGAGGCGCCAAAAGCGCCCGAACCCGCGCCAAAGCGAAGCTGGTGGCAGCGCCTGCGTGACGGGCTGGCGCGCTCGTCCTCGTCGCTGAGCCAGGGCATCGGCGACATTTTCACCAAGCGCAAGCTCGACGCCACGACCCTGGAAGAGCTTGAGGACGTGCTGATCCAGGCCGATCTCGGGCTCACCATGGCGAGCCGCATCGCCGGCGCGGTGGGCAAGGGCCGCTACGACAAGACCATCGAGCCCGCCGAGGTGAAGGCGATCATGGCCGCCGAGATCGAACAGGTGCTGGCGCCCGTCGCCGTGCCCTTCGCCATCGATACGTCGAAACGGCCTTTCGTCGTCCTCGTCGTCGGCGTCAATGGGTCGGGCAAGACCACGACCATCGGCAAACTGTCGGCAAAACTCGTGGGCGACGGCCACAAGGTTGTGCTTGCCGCCGGCGACACGTTCCGCGCCGCGGCGATCGAACAGCTCAAGATCTGGGGCGAGCGCATCGGCGCGCCGGTGGTGGCGCGCACGCAGGGCTCGGATGCCGCCAGCCTTGCCTATGAGGCGATCGAACAGGCGCGCAGCGAAGATGCCGACGTCCTGATCATGGACACGGCCGGCCGCCTGCAGAACCGCGCCGAACTCATGGCCGAGCTGGAGAAGATCGTCCGCGTGATGAAGAAGGTCGATGCGGAAGCCCCTCACGCGGTCCTGCTCGTGCTTGACGCCACGGTGGGGCAGAACGCCATGTCGCAGGTCGAGATCTTCGGCCGCGTGGCCGGCGTCACCGGCCTGGTGATGACCAAGCTCGACGGCACGGCGCGCGGCGGCATTCTCGTCGCCATCGCCGAAAAATTCCGCCTGCCGGTGCATTTCATCGGCGTCGGCGAACAGATGGACGACCTCGAACCGTTCGCGGCGGGTGATTTCGCACGCGCCATCGCGGGAATTGATGCGACTATGGATGCGGAAGAATGACCGAATTGCAGAATGACCGATTGAAAGCGAGCTGATGACAAGCGAGACCAAGACCAACATCAATAAGAAGACGATCGCGACGGCTAGCCAAGATCGCAGCCCCGACCGGGTGAAACAAAACCCGCTGCTGAAACTGGTCCTTGAAATGGGCCCGCTGGTTCTGTTCTTCCTGGCCAATTCGAAGCCGGCCCTGTTTCGCCCGCTGCTTGAGCCGCTGTTGCCGCAGTCCATGCTCGAAGGTGAGAAGGCCGGCATATTCGCAGCGACCCTGGTGCTGATGATCAGCGTCGTCGTCGCGCTGCTTGTGTCGTGGCATCTGACCAAGAAACTGCCGGTGATGCCGGTCGTCACCTGCATCGCCGTCGTCTTCTTCGGCGCGCTGACGTTCTTCTTTCACGATGATCTGTTCATCAAGCTCAAGCCCACCATCGTCAACATCATCTTCGGCAGCGTGCTGCTCGGATCGCTCGCCTTCGGCAAGCTGCTGCTGCCCGTCGTGCTCGATTCGGTGATGAACCTGTCGCAGGAAGGCTGGCGTCAGTTGACGATCCGCTGGGGCGTGTTCTTCTTCGTGCTTGCAGCGCTGAACGAAATCGTCTGGCGCACGCAGACCACCGACTTCTGGGTCAGCTTCAAGGCCTTCGGCATCATGCCGCTGACGATCGTCTTCGCGCTGGCGCAAGTGCCGCTGATCATGAAGCATGAGATTAAGGAAGAGGGGCAATAGGCAGTCGGGATTAGGCAGTCGGAAGAGAAACCTACTGCCTACTGCCTACTGCCTACTGCCTACTGCCTACTGCCTACTGCATCGCCTTTTCGACTTCCGCCAGGAACACGCTTTTCAGCGACTGCTCGCTCAGCGGCCCGACGAATTTATAGGCGATGGTGCCATCGCCTTTGACGATGAAGGTTTCCGGCACGCCGTAGACGCCCCAGTCGATCGCCGCGCGGCCCGGACGGTCGCTGCCGATCATGGCGTAAGGATTGCCCAGCTCGCGCAGAAACGCTGACGCATTGGCCGGATCGTCCTTGTAGTTGAGGCCGACGATGCGCACGCCCTTTGCGCTCAGCGCCGGATCTCTGGCGAGCCGGCTCAGCAGCGCGTGCTCGTCGCGGCAGGGGATGCACCAGCTCGCAAACACATTGACCAGCGTAACGTGGCCTTGCTGCAGGTCGGCCGTGCCGAAGCCCGGCGTGTCGAGGCCCGCGACCGGCGGCAGTGTGAACTCAGGCACTGGCTTGCCGATCAACGCCGAAGGAATCCGCGAGGCATCGCCGGCGCCGAGCCGGACCAGAAACAACGCCGCCAGCGCCAGAAACGCCGCCAGCGGAATCAGCGCCAGCAGCCGGCGGCGAAGGGGTGTGGACTCCGGCGCGGTCGTCTCGCTCATGATCGGCCGTCCGTTTCGCTGCCGCGAGTCTGAAACCGCGCCAGCGCCCGTTCGATCCGCCGCCGGTCGATGACGATGCTGGCGATCATGCCGAGCACGACGACGATCGCCAGTCCGTAGGCGGCCAGAATATAGGCGGCGTGATCGCTCATCCGCGTGCGCCCTCCGCGGTTGGCACCACGCGGCTATCCTGAGCCGCCAGGATCGACAGCCGGCGCAGGCGGCGGCGCAGGATTTCATTGCGCGTCGCCATCAGATGCAGGGTGAGGAACAGCAGCGTGGCGCC
>JAQGJO010000243.1 GCA_028290595.1 Hyphomicrobiales bacterium
GCCGCCGACGTGGTGCATGGACAATACGGCTCGCGCGGGCTGGAACTGGCGGTGGCCGCCACCGGCGTCATCGCCACCATGCCCTACATCGCCTTGCAACTCGTCGGCATGGCGGCGGCGCTGAAAGCGCTCGGCCTGACCGGCGAAATTCCGCTGGCGATCGCCTTCATCATTCTGGCGCTCTACACCTATTCGGCCGGGCTTCGCGCGCCGGCGCTGATCGCCTTCGTCAAGGATATCATGATTTATATCGCCGTGATCGCGGCGGTGTTGCTGATCCCCTCAAAACTCGGCGGCTATGCGAATGTGTTCGCATCCGCCGATGCAGCCTTCAAGGCCAAGGGGTCGGGCAGCCTGCTGCTCGAGGGCAATCAATATGTCGCTTACGCGACCCTGGCGCTCGGCTCGGCGCTGGCGGCCTTCATGTATCCGCACACGTTGACCGGCATTTTCGCTTCGAAGAGCGGCAATACCATCCGTAAGAATGCGGTGCTGCTGTCGGCCTATACGCTGCTGCTCGGCCTGCTGGCGTTGCTCGGCTATATGGGCCATGCGGCAAACCTGAAACTGACAAGTCCCAACGACGTCGTGCCGGCGCTGTTCAAAGTGCTGTTCCCGAGCTGGTTCGCCGGTTTCGCCTTCGCCGCCATCGCCATCGGCGCTTTGGTGCCGGCGGCGGTGATGAGCATCGGAGCGGCCAACCTGTTCACGCGCAATTTCTGGAAGGCCTATGTCAATCCGGACGTCAGCGAGGCGGGCGAAGCCCAGGTGGCGAAGGTAAGTTCGCTGGTCATCAAGGTCGGCGCGCTGCTGGTCATTCTATTTCTGCCAACGCAATTCGCGCTCGACCTGCAACTGCTCGGCGGCGTGTGGATCCTGCAGACATTGCCGGCGCTGGTGTTCGGCCTCTACACCAATTGGTTCCGCGCGCCGGCGCTGCTTGCGGGCTGGTTTGTCGGCTTTTTCGGCGGCACTTATCTGGCCTGGGATGCCGGCTTGAAGCCATTGCACGCGGTCAGCCTCGGCGGCACGCCGGTGACCATCTACATCGGTCTGCTGGCGCTGGCGGCGAATATCGTCGTCGCCTGTTTGTTGAACGTGCTGCTGCCGGCGGGAGCGACGGCTCAAGGTGTGAAGGCCAAGGCGTGAAGGTTTTGGCGTAAGCCTCGGCCTTCTATTCCGCCGGCTCGCAGGCCGCG
Organism: Hyphomicrobiales bacterium; assembly: GCA_028290595.1. The sequence goes on from JAQGJO010000243.1 coordinate 1,200, forward strand.
ACGCCGCGCGTGTGTTGTGCGAGCAATACCATCGCCTGCGCCGTACGAATTCTTCGCTAGTGCAGGCTAGACGGTAACTGGCATGCTCGCTGCGAGTTTCCTTGCGGCGTGGTGGTGATTGGGACGGTGTTCGCGAAAGGCAGTTGCAAGCGTTCTAAGCGCCTCGCGAGATTTTGCATCCGAAAGTGTTGAAAGCAGCACGATTTCGGATGAAGAAGTCCGAATCGCTGGCTAATTTCGACCGTGCCAAGCGGTGCAAGTCGACAGGATAATGCTGCGGTGGCCAATCCGGCCGCGACCGCATCGGGAACGGCAAAGGAGCCGCAGCCAAGGAAGACCTCAGTCCACGCTATTCCTGCGGCGTCGAGCGCACGTGTGGCGTTGTTCCGAATGCTGCAAGAGGGAGACGACGCAGCCAATCGCAGTGGCTCGCCCGCTCGGTGCACAAAGCCCGGAGTGGCAAACCAACCGAAATGCTCCAGTGCTAGCACCTCTCCATCTCGTCGATCGTCCTCCCGGCGGATGATCGCGGCATCGATTTCACCGCGATCGAAAGCGTCGAGAAGGTCACGGGAGTCGTTTAGCCGCATTTCGATGGTAAGCGCCGGGTCATGTGCATTTAGCCGCGCCAACAATGTTGGAACCTCTGGCCCGCCGACATGGGTCGCAATGCCCAATGCAAAACGGCGCCGAACCGAAGACAGCCCAGCGAGGGCACGGTCATGCGCGGCAAGGAAGTCGCGCGCGGAATCGAGGAATACTGCGCCTTGTGCCGACAAGCGCACCAGCCGCGGTGTCCGCTCGATCAGCTTTTGGCCGACCCGATCTTCCAGCCGCTTCAATTTTACACTGATCGCGCCCTGCGTGGTGCCAAGCGCTTCGGCGGCACGCGTAAAACTCTGGAGGTCGGCAATCACTACGAATGCCTTGACGGCATCAACGTCCAACGTGGTCATGTCAGTCATCCAAAATTGTTGTCTCTGAAATATCCAATCATCCAATTCTAAAATGATCAAGCTCTGCCTATGTTGCTCCACACAGCAACGCGGACCGAGCTATGCTCCCTCACGTCATCTTCGGATTTCGCCGTTGCCCATTACGACGTCGAAAGGCCGAACCATGCCGTCTGCACTGACACGCCGATGCACGATCGCGTTGGCCGCCGCCTGCCTCTCGTCTCTCATGTTTGGACTAGAGATCTCCAGCATTCCCTCGATCCTGCCGACGCTGGAGCAGGTGTTGCATGCGGACTTCAAGCAACTCCAGTGGATCATGAACGCCTACACCATCGCGGTGACGACCGTGTTGATGGCGACGGGAACGCTAGCCGATCGTTACGGGCGCAAGCGCATTTTTATAATCTCCATCGCCGCGTTCGGCCTGACATCACTGATCTGCGGCATGGCTGAGAACGTCTCGACGCTTATCGTCGCCCGGTTCCTTCAAGGCATGAGTGGTGGTGCGATGCTGATCTCTCAAATTGCCGTCCTCTCGAATGAATTCCAGGGAGGACGGGAGCGCGCGATCGCCTTTGGCTGGTGGGGGATCATCTTCGGCGTCGGTCTCGGCTTCGGCCCGATCATCGGCGGCGCGATCGTCGTGGTTTCGAACTGGAGTGGGCGTTCCTCATCCACGTGCTGCTTGCGGTCGTGACATTGATCCTCGCCGTGAGCGGCGTTCAGGAATCGAAGGACCCGGAGGCCAGGAGCCTCGACATTGCCGGCATCGTCACGCTGTCGTTGTCCGTCTTCTGTCTCGTCTTCTTCATCACGCAGGGACCGGATCTCGGCTTCGCCAGCCCGATCGCCTTGGCGATCATCGGCGTCTCCATCGTAAGCCTTATCGCTTTCGTGATCGCAGAGCGGATTAGCCCCTGGCCGATGTTCGACTTCTCCGTTTTTCGGATCCGCAATTTCTCCGGAGCGCTGCTCGGATCGATGGCTATGAATTTCAGCTTCTGGCCGTTTATGATCTATCTGCCGATCTACTTTCAGGCTGGGCTCGGCTATGGCAGCGTAACTGCGGGGCTGTCGCTCCTGGCCTATACGCTGCCGACGCTGGTCGCGCCACCAGTGGCCGAGCGCCTCGCGCTACGCTACCGGCCCGGGCGGGTGATCCCGATGGGCCTGTTCACGATCGGGCTCGGCTTCATCCTTATGAAGATCGGCAGCTCCATCGAGCACGCGAGTTGGCTGACGATGCTGCCGGGCTGCGTCATGGCCGGTGTCGGGCTCGGGCTGACCAACACGCCCGTCACCAACACGACCACGGGTTCGGTGCCAGGCGAACGCGCCGGGATGGCGTCCGGCATCGACATGAGCGCCAGGATGATCTCGCTGGCCATTAACATCGCGCTCATGGGCTTCATTTTGATCGAAGGCGTTCAAGCCTCGTTGAGGGGTGCGCTTCCGGGCGGCGCCGACGTCGCCTTGTTGCGGCCGTTAGCGGAAAGGATCGCGGCCGGCGCGGTCATTTCGCCCGAGCAGAACGTATCCGGCGCCATCATTCATGCGGCACTTGTGGACGGCTTCGGCTGGGTCTTGCTGTACGGTGGAATAGGCGTCTGGGTTCTGGCCGGAATTAGCTTCTTGATATTTGGTTCTGCAAAGTCGGCTCGCGCCTCCGATGGCCGAAGCTGCCCTGAGAAAGAAAGTTCGGCCGTCTAGTCGCGCTTTACCCTGCTGCTCGGTTATATGGGCCATGCTGCCGGGCTGAAACTGGCCAGTCCCACGACGTTGGTGCCCGGCGCGGGAGACGGCCAAGGCGTAAGCCTCGGCCTTTTATTCCGCCGGCTCGCAGACTTCGGCGCCGGCAGGCGCAGCGCAATCGTCGCCTCTAAGCGTGCGTTGGCCGAGCAGCACCGTCAGCAGCGCGATGATGCTGGCGGCGACCGAGACCCAGAACCCGTTGTGGGCGCCGAAGGTGTCGATCACCCAGCCGGCGACGAAGGCGCCGAGCGCCATGCCGATGCCGATGCCCGTCATCACCCAGGTGACGCCCTCGGTCAGCAGGGCAGGAGGCACGCGCCGCTCGATCAGGCCGAAGGCGGTGATGAAGGTCGGCGAGACAGCGACACCGCTGACGAAGATGGCGAGCGCCAGCGTAAGCACCGTATCGGCGAGGAGCAGCGGCAGGGTGGTCAGGGCGATCACGGCGATGGCGATCGCCAATTGCCGTTGCAGCGGCAGGCGTAAGTTCAGCGCGCCGACAACCACGCCGACGAGGAAGGACCCGACCGCATAGACGCCGATGACGAGGCTTGCCGCGCCAGGCTGGCCCAATTCCTTGGTGATGGCGACCGTGGTCACTTCGGCGGTGGCGAAGATCGCGCCGATGAAGATCAAGGCGAAGGTGATGAGCTGTACCGGCCGCAGCATGATGGCCGACGAGCGCGGACCCTGCATCGGCCGCACCACGGGTTCGGTGCCGCGTTGCAGGATGAACGCGGCCGAACCGATGGCAAGAAAGAGCGTGGAGGCGAGGACGCCGGCTTCGGGAAAGAGCGAGACGCTGAGGCCGACCGACAGCGAGGAGCCGGCGATATAGACCAGTTCGTCGGCCACCGATTCAAAGGCGAAGGCGGTGTTGAGTTCGGGCCGACCACGGAAAATCTCGGACCAGCGAGCGCGCACCATCG
>JAQGJO010000265.1 GCA_028290595.1 Hyphomicrobiales bacterium
CACCGCATGCTGTTCATCAACGTGCCGCCGACCTTGTTCATCGTCGGGCGCAGCGAAACGCTGACCTACAATATTTTCTTCGTGCAAGGTCCCGAAGAAATGTCGGCGCAGCGCGGCTGGATGGTGCCGCCCGGCGTCTCCGAACTGCCGCTGTTCCAGGAGCGTTTGCAAATGAATGTCGACGGATCGAAGCCGATCTTCGAGCAGGACAGGCATGTGGATGAACAGGTGCAGATCGGGTTGCGCTCACGCTATGCAAACCGCGGCCGCTATTCCTGGCAGGAGAAGAGCCAGCAGGAATTCAACCGCTGGCTCGTCGAGCGCTACCGCAGCCATTGGAAATCCCTGAAGGGCGCGAAGCAGACGCCGCCGATACTTGAGGACAGCCCGGTCACCTTCGGCCGGTTCACGCCGCCACCGTCGCGAACCGGCCGAAACCGCGGGCCTTAGAACAAGCGACGGCAATGGTGCCGCTTATGCCGACGGCAAGCTGGCTGCGTTTTTGCCTGGCGTTGAGTAGGCATTTCGCCTTTAACCGCCACAAGTTAATGTACATCATGGAACAAGAACGCACCCTTGCGGCCGATAGACTTTACCCATTGGGATTGCTGTCGCTTTGGCCTTCAGCACGGACGCTGAAGCCTGGGCTTTCGGTTGCCGGCCAGGCGCAGCCAATCTTGGCCTGGCCGTCCGACAAGCCGATTACATCCGACATTTAAAGATGGAAACTATGTATCAGCCCAACGCCAATCTCTCGCGTATGAGCGGAACGGACAGGCGCCTGGTCCGGATTTCCAATCTGGAAAAGAAATACCAGACGCGCGACGGCAAGACGATCCATGCGCTGGCAGATGTCAATCTCGACATCGAAGAGGGTGAGTTCGTCAGCATCGTCGGCCCCAGCGGGTGCGGCAAGACGACCTTGCTCAAGATTCTGACGGGCGTGCTGTCGCGATCGAGCGGCGAGATATTGATCGCCGGCAGCAAGCTCAGCGGTCCCAGCCGCGAAATCGGCGTCGTGTTCCAGGCCCCGGTTCTGCTGCCGTGGCGCACCGTGCTCGAGAATGTTATGGTGCCGATCCAGATCCAGAAGCGGGACCGGGCGGAGTTCGAGGCCCGCGCGCGGCGCCTGCTCGCCATGGTCGGCCTCGCGGGGTTCGAGGATAAATACCCCAGCGAATTGTCCGGCGGCATGCAGCAGCGCGTCGGCATCTGCCGGGCGCTTGTGCACGATCCGTCGTTTCTGCTGATGGACGAACCGTTCGGGGCGCTCGACGCGATGACGCGAGAAACGATGAACGAAGAGCTGCAGCGCATCTGGCAGGAAAGCAAGAAAACCGTGCTGCTGGTGACGCACAGCATTCCCGAAGCCGTCTATCTGGCGGATCGCGTCATCGTCATGACGCCACGGCCGGGCCGCATCGTCGAAGTGATCAAGGTGGACCTGCCGCGGCCTCGGGTTCTGGCCATGCACAATACGCCCGAATTCGGTACCTATGTGAGCGCCATTCGCCGCCACTTCAATTCCGAAGGGAAGCTGGATACATGAGCGCCGAGACCCAGAGATATCTGAATTCGGCGCTGGGAAGTTTTGTCCTCGCGCTGACAACATTCATCGCCTTCGTCGGTCTGTGGGAGGGCGCGGTGCGCCTGTTCGATGTTCCCAACATCATTCTGCCGCCGCCCTCAGCGATTGCCGTGGCCTTCTGGAGCATGCTCAAGGGCGGCGAACTGCCGTGGCACACGGCAATAACACTCTACGAGATCCTGCTCGGGTTTCTGCTCGGCTCGATCGGTGGATTGCTGCTTGGCTTCGGGATCGCGCTGTCGCCGCTCGCCGAGCGGATCTTCTACCCTTACGTCGTCGCCTTTCAGACGGTGCCGAAAGTGGCGATCGCGCCGATTATCGTGATCTGGTTCGGCTATGGCGTCACCTCGAAGGTGATCATCACCGCGACTATCGCCTTCTTTCCGCTGCTCGCCAATGCGATCATGGGCCTGCGCGCCGCGCCGCAAGACCAGGTCGAGATGATGGAGACCTATACGGCCTCGCGCTGGCAGGTGTTTCAGCTTGTCCGCCTGCCGCAGGCGCTGCCCTATATCTTTGTCGGCCTCGACGTCGCCATCGTGCTGTCAGTCATCGGCGCTATCGTCGGCGAATTCGTCGGCTCCAAGGCGGGGCTTGGCTATCTGATCCTGCAGAAGAATTTCAACTTCGACATGGCCGGAACCTTTGCCGTGCTGATCGTGCTGTCGCTGATCGGCGTCGGCGTTCACGCCCTGATCAGCTTCGTGCAGCGCCGCGTGGTCTTCTGGATCGATATATCGGGGGAACGCGTCACCGGCGCGTGAGAGTCTGAGCGACGCAGGGATTGTCATTCCCGACGCGCACGCAGGCGCGAGCGGGAAACCAGACCTGACATCGCAGGCAGGCAACGAGACATTGGGCCGTGTGAATCTTTAGGTCTGGATCCCCGCTCGCCTGCTGCGCAAGCGTCGGGGATGACATGCTGGGCCTCAAACTACCCAGACGGCGCCCGCCCCCAGGCCTCACGCACAAGATCTGACGTGACGATCAGCGCGTGGTAGATCGCCATGGTCCGCACCGAGGTCTCGTGAAGCTGCGGGTCATAGGCAGCGCAGGCGTCCTCGGCGAGGAACACGTTATAGTCGCGGTGGAAGGCGTCGCGCACCGCGGTCTCGACGCAGCATTCCGTCGTCAGCCCGCAGACGACCAGTGTGTCGATGCCCCTCGCCCTGAGCAGCAGATCGAGTTCGGTGTCCTGGAAACTGGCGTAGCGCGCCTTCGACACGCGAACGTCCGCAGCCTCGGGCACGAGCCGATACCATTCCGCGCCCCACTTTCCCTTGCGGCAGACGCGTTTGTCTTCAACATCAGCTTGCCCCAGCCGTGACCGGCGCAAAATCGCCGCGCGGGAATCGAGCACCGCGCTGGTCTCCAAAGCGATGAAGACCACGGGCACGCCTGCGGTACGTGCCGCCAGCACCAGGCGTTCGCTAGCCGCAACAGCGGGTTCCACCGTGGACATGTCGACGCCCATGCGCGCCATGACGCCGTCGGGATGAGCGAAGTCGTTCTGGATGTCGATCACCAGCAATGCCGCGCGCGACGGCTGAAGGATCACCGCCAATTCGGCAGCCCTCGGAGAGAACACATTCCATGGTTTCATGATTTTGCCGCCATGGTCAGGCCGCCTTTTTCAAGCTGGCGCGCAGACGCGGCAGCACGTCGGTGCCGAACAGTTTGAGGTCGTCGATATAGTCGGGAAAGATCAGCATCATCCCGTTCATGTCGCAGGAGCGCAGCGTGTATTCGATCTTCTGCCGCAACGTCTCGGGCGAACCGAAGATG
>JAQGJO010000267.1 GCA_028290595.1 Hyphomicrobiales bacterium
GGAAGCCGCCGTTCTATGTGTTCAACAATGGACCGCCGCAGGTGATCGTCGGACGCTATGCCGACGTGCAAGAGATGTTTCGCGACGCCATACGCTTTTCATCGGAAGTTCCGCTCGGCAAGGGGTACGAGCAATTCGATCGCTTTATCGGAACCAAGCCGATCACGCAGATGGAAGGCGAGGCGCATGCACGGTTGCGACGCCTGATGATGCCCGCCTTCTCTGGCCGCAGGGTCGAGCAGATCGAGGAACGTATCCGCCAGATCATCGGCGGCATGCTCGACGAGATCGAGCGTAGCGGCCCGGCATTCGATGCGATGGGGCAATATGCAGCCCGTCTCATTGTCGGCGTCTTGCTCACTGCCATGCTCAATCTCGACGACTCACAGAAACAAGCGCTGATGGCGTATCAGGAAGTGCAACCGCTTCTGACGTCGATGAAAGCTGGTCAGGCCCATCCGCCGGAGGTGCTGGCTGCGCATGCGCGCATGCGGGAGGTCGTCGAGCATGTCATTGCAGATCGCCGCAGCAATCCGCGATCAGATTTTCTCGGCGATCTCGTCCAGGCGCGCGATCAGGGCGACCGGCTGAACGACGTTGAATTGTTCGACCAGATATTTGGAATATTCGGGGCGCTGGCGACGACTCCGCGGACGGTTTCGGGCGCCTTCCACGCGATCTACAGCCATCCCGAGCAGTCAAGGCAACTGGTGCAAGACCCCGCATTGCTGCCGGACGCCATCGAAGAATGTCTTCGTTTCGCCGGCAACGGCTATTTCACGTTTCCGCGCATTGCGACATGCGACACGGAACTGGGCGGCACGACGGTTCTGAAGGGGATGATCTTGCGGCCATCGCCCCAGGCAGCCAACTACGATCCCACAGTGTTCGAGAATCCGTTGACATTCGACATTCACCGCAAGCCGCAACGGATCATGACATTCGGAACCGGGCCGCATCATTGCATCGGCCATGTGCTCGGCCGCAAGACGCTCCAATTGGCGCTGGGCATGTTCATGGCGCGCTTCCCCGGGGCGCGATTGGCCGATCCCGATTTCATTCCAGAGTATGGCGGAGCCGCCGGCGAACTGCGCACCAAGTCACTACCGATGCTGACCCATTGACCAGTTTTCAGACGGTCTTACCTCCATGTGGGCAATCCTGACGCCCGCCAGCAAGAGCGCGCAGCCTGCGAAGGAAGTCGGTCATGCGCTTTGCGCACACCGGCTCTGCCGGTCGTTGATATATACACTGCGGATGTGAGACATACACTGCCTCCTCAGAAACTACGGGGAGGCTGGCAATGCATCATGTCCGTTCGAGCAAACGTGATTTTCTTGGCATGATGGCAGGCGCCGTGGGCGGCGCCTCCATTCCCTGGAATAAAGCCTTCGCCGATGCGCGCGACGCCGACATGGTGGTGATCAACGCCACCGTTCATACGGTCGATGCCAATCTCCCCAGAGCCGAAGCTTTCGCCATCCGCGACGGCCGCTTCATTGCCGTCGGCAGCAGCGACGAGATCAAATCGTTCGTCGGCAAGGCGACGCAGATCGTTGATGCCAAGGGGCTGACGATCGTGCCCGGCTTCATCGACTGCCATGTCCATCCGGTCGGCGAAGTGCTGCTCTATCAGGTGCTCGTCGGCAATCCTTACGATGTCGAATTCGTCACCATCGACAGCATCATCGCCAAGCTGCGCGAGCGGGCCGCGCAGACGCCGCCGGGCACCTGGGTCGAAGGTTTCTTCTTCGACGATACGAAAGTGAAAGACGCGCAGCCGCTGACCATGCGCGACCTCGACAAGGCTTCCACCGAGCATCCGATCATGGTGCGCCACCGCGGCGGCCATACCTACTACGTCAACAGCAAGGCTTTCGAGCTGGCCGGCATCACCAAGGAGACGCCCAATCCTTTCGGCGGCACGTTCGACCGCGACAAGGAGGGCAATCTCAACGGAAGGGTCACCGACCGTGCCGGGGTCGTCTTCACCAAGGTCGGGCAACGCCCGGTCTTCAGCGACGCTCAGCGCGCTCAGCGCGGCCGCGACGGTCTTGCGTATATCTCCAAGCAATTCGTGCGCTACGGTCTCACCAGCGTGCATCATGAGGGTGGCGATCTCTCGGCTTTGCAGCAGATCCGGGCGCGTGGCGATCTCCTGCACAGGGTCAGCTATGAAGCGGATGGCCCAACGGTCGACAGTCTGATCGCCAACGGCTTCCGCACCGGATTTGGCGACGAATGGCTGCGCATCGGCGCGACGTTCGAACATACGATCGATGGGTCGTTCTCGGAGCGGACGATGGCGCTGAGCACGCCCTATGCGGGCAGCAATCCGCCTTACAAAGGCAATATCCTGACGACCCAGGACGATCTCAACGCCTGGATCGAGAAGGTTCATCGCGCCGGCATCCAGGTCAATTGTCACGCCAACGGCGACGTCGCCATCGACATGATGCTGACCGCCATGGAGCGGGCGCTGAAGCTGCATCCGGTCGCCGACGCGCGGCCGAAGATCACCCATTGCACCTTGATCAACGACGACATCATCGCGCGCATGAAAGCCATGAACGCAGTGGCGGCCGTGTTCTCGACCTATCCCTATTACAACTCCGACAAGTTCGTCTTCTACGGCGAGGAACTGCTGAAGCGCAGCATGGCGCTGCGCACGATGATCGACGCGGGCCTGCGCCCCGCTGCCGGCTCGGACTTCTCGCCCGGCCCGTTCTCGCCGCTGCTGGCGCTGCAGGCGATGGTGACGCGCACCGGCTGGGATGGCAAGACCTGGGGCGCCAACCAGCGCATCTCGATCGACGAGGCGCTGATGGTGACGACCTTGAACGGCGCCTACAATTCGCACGAGGAAGCGATCAAGGGATCGATCACGCCGGGCAAGTTCGCGGATTACGTGGTGCTGGCGGAAGACGTGAAGACTGTCGCGCCTGATAAGATCAAGGACATCAAGATCGTGCGCACCGTGACCGGCGGTGTTACGCGCTACGAGGCGTAGCTGAGCTGCCGCCGCGCGAGGCGATCCAGACGCCTGCCAGGATGAGCGCGCAGCCGGCGATGTGGAAGGTCATCAGATGTTCGCCGAGCAGGGTCGTCGCCAGTACTGCGCCATAGAACGGGATCAGATGCAGGAAGACGGCGGCGCGGGAGGCGCCGACCGCCTCCTGTCCCTTGTTCCAGAAGATGTAGGACAACACGCCCGAGAAGATGGTGATGTAGGCCATCACCGCCAGCGTGAACCATGTCATCTGAAACTGACGCACGTAGACGTGCTCCCAGATGCTTGCCGGCACCAGTGACAAGCCGCCGATCAGCGCGACGATAAATGCGAATGTCATCGGATGCACCGGCGGGCGCAGCCGCAGGCAGGTGCAATAGCCGGCCCATATGGCCATGTTGAAGAGCAGCAGCAGATCGCCCTGATTGAACTGAACGGTGGTCAGCACGTCAAAACTGCCGCGGCTGACGATCACGAGAACGCCGACGAACGAGACCGCGATACCGAAATAGTTCATCGCCCGGAGACGGTCGCGGAAAAGTATGGCGCCTGCGGCTGCGATCATCCCGGGCGCAAATGAATTGAAGATCGAGGCATTCAATGCCGACGTGAAATTGAGCGCTATGAATTGAGTGGCCGAAAAAATGCCGCCGCCGACGATGCACATCGGCACCACCACTTTCCAGCCGCGCTTGAGCTGCGGCCAGTCGGCAATGACCTGACGGCCGACGAACGGCCATAGAATAGCTGCGCCGAGCAACCAGCGCAGGCTTGCCATGCTGACGGGCGGCATTTGGCTCGCTGCCGCGGCCTTGCCGGCGATATGATTGCCGCTCCAGAGCAGACCGGCGAGCGCGAGATAAAGCCAAGGGTTGGCGATTAATCGACGCCAGACGCTCGTCGGTTCCGTAGCGGACGTCTGCTGTTCAAGTTGCGCCGACATGAAGGGCCTCCCTATCAGTGTGCATGCACTGAATTTAGGCAGGGGACAATGTCAGCTTTTGCATCGCCGGGTTTCGCGCCGGGCAGGGAGGGCGATGGGGGAAGCTCTTAGTTCTGTGCGAAAAATTTGGCGCCGGCGCGCAGAAAGCGCATCGGGTCGACGGGCTCATCGTCGATGCGCACTTCATAGTGAAGGTGCGCGCCGGTTGAGCGGCCGGTCGAGCCGAGTCGGCCGACCACAGCGCCGGCCTCGACCCACTGGCCTTCCGCAACCAGGATGGCCGACATGTGCCCGTAACGCGTCGTAATGCCGTTGCCGTGGTCAACTTCGACCATATTGCCGTAACCGCCGTTCATGCCGGCGCTCGTCACTTTGCCTGCCGCGGTGACGAGGACCGGAGCGCCATAGGGTTCACGCAGATCGACGCCGGTGTGCATGGCGGCGCGGCCGAAAAACGGATCGACCCGGCTGCCGAAGGGCGAGGTGACGTCGGCGACGGTCGAGAGCGGCCGGCGCAGGGGAATGTAGGGCAGGACCTGGCGGATGCGGTCGGCGGTGACGATCTGATCCTGCAGTCTGGCCACCTCGCGTTCGAACGGCGTGCCGTTGGGGTCGATTTTAAGCGGGACGAAGGGGCCGCCGACGGCCGAGCCTTCGCCGCCCTTGGTCTGGCCGTCCTTGGCTGAGCCATCCTTGGTTCGGCGCGGCGTCGACAGTTTCTCCAGGTTCAGCCCGGTCTGCGCCAGGGCTGTGCGCAATTGGGTCGACTTGCGCTGGGCGACGGCGGCGATCATGCCAACTGAATTGATCTGCAGACGCTCGACCTTGTCGAGCTTCGCGGTGACCGTCGCTAGATGGAGGGCAAGCGGAACGACCGGCGAGGCATCGCTCATGTCGCCTGACCGCAGCGAGGGGGCACTCTGTGCTTCAGCTGGCTCGAGAACCGGCTTGGGCTTGCCCGGTGTGATCGAGCGTTCGAGTGCCTTCAGCGCCGGTGCGGAGGGACTCTCGAGCGGCGCGAAACTGGGAATGATTGCTGCCGGCCCGCCGATTCCGGTCAGGGTGCGCTGCCGGATGGTGGCGGTTCTGTCCTTGGCGCTGAGGCCGGGCAGGGCGTCCGGCATCAGGCCGGCGCCCTCGGCAAGATTGGCGACGACGACGGCGCGGGTTTCGAGCTGCGCCTGGCGGGCAACCAGTTCATGGACACGATTTTCGACCGAGTCCTGATCTAGCAATTGCCGCGAGGCCATGCGGTCGACCTGGGCGCGCATGGCGGCCAGCCGGTCTTCATACGCTGTTTGCATTTCCGCCTGGCGGGTCATCAGTGCCGACAGCATGCGGTCGTGAAAGACGAAATAGGCGGTGGCGGTGAAATAGACGGCTGCCACGAGAGGAATGACGCCGGCGAGCGCATAGAGGGTCAACGGACGCAGCGCGACGCAGCGAATG
>JAQGJO010000269.1 GCA_028290595.1 Hyphomicrobiales bacterium
TGCCATAGCCGATGAGGATGGTGTGCGCAGTCAGGCTGGTGGGAACGAGGGGCTTTTCCGCTTCCTCCTCTTTCGGCTTGGGAGCGGGCTTCTGATCAGGCGTAATGCCGGCGCGGCCCTCCAGGTACGGCTTCAGCCAGCCGACTGCCGCGAAGGCGAGCGGATTGACGAGGATCGACAGAATGGCGCCGGCGAGGATGAGATCGCGCGCCTGCCCGGGCAGAAGATTCAAGCCGACGCCGAGTTCGGCGAGAATGAAGGAGAATTCGCCGATCTGCGCCAGACTCGCCGAAATCGTCAGCGCCGTACCGGTCGGATGACCGAAGGCCTTGACGATGAGAAAGGCCGCTGCCGACTTGCCGATGACGATGATGAACAAGGTGGCCAGCACCGGCAGCGGATCGCGCAGCAGGCTAGAGGGATCAAACAGCATGCCGACCGAGACGAAGAACAAAACCGCGAAGGCATCGCGCAGCGGCAGGGTTTCTTCCGCCGCGCGGTGACTGAGCTCGGACTCGCTGAGGATCATGCCGGCGAAAAACGCGCCGAGCGCCAGCGACACGCCAAACAGTTTCGACGCGCCGAAGGCGACGCCAAGTGCAATGGCCAGCACGGCGAGACGGAACAGCTCGCGCGAGCCGGTATGGGCGATGTAGTGCAATATCCAGGGAATGACCCGGCGGCCGACGATGAGCATGAAGGCGACGAAGGCCGCCATCTTGAGGAGCGTGAGACCGAGCACCCCCCACAGGCCGAGACCAAAGCGCGCGGCCAGGGGATCGCTGGCGACGGCATTGCTGGTGCCGAGCACGCTCGCCAAGGCCGGCAGCAGCACGAGCGCAAGAACCATAGCGAGATCTTCGACGATCAGCCAGCCGACGGCGATGCGGCCACGCTCGCTCTGCACTAATCTACGGTCCTGCAGCGCCCTGAGCAGAACGACGGTGCTCGCCACCGACAGCGCCAGACCGAAGACCAGTTGCGCGCCGATCGACCAGCCCATGAACCAGGCAAGGCCGGCGCCCATCGCAGTGGCGACGGCGATCTGCACGACCGCGCCGGGTACGGCGATGGCGCGCACTGACATCAGGTCCTTCAGCGAAAAATGCAGGCCGACGCCGAACATCAGCAGAATGACGCCCATTTCCGCCAGTTCCGGCGCCAGGGTCTGATCCGCGACGAACCCGGGTGTATACGGACCGACAAGTACGCCCGCGACGAGATAGCCCACCAGCGGGGGAATGCGGAACCGGTTGGCGAGTGCACCAAAGATAAAGGCAAGGCCGATACCGGCGACGATGGTGGCAATCAGCGGCGTGTCATGAGGCATCGGTCGAAACAGCTCCTTTTCGCGCCTCTGCTTCGAGGCTCGGCGCGATCAATAATCAAATTCAATAGGTTCGGTCTTTTATGGCTGGTTACGACTGATCTGCGCAAGCCTGCAGGCCGAGGATTTTGCGAGAAAGATTTTTGGCCGCAGGCCACCCGTCTGCGAACCGGCAACCCATCGGGACATAAGCAGCGAACGCGACATCACAAGGCGCAAGGACCTGATGCGTCATTGCGGCAAGTGATGGCGGCAAACGCCGTCTCGACGCGCGCGACGCAGCCTTGTAGATGGTAGATCATTGATCGCCTGAACGTGCTCCAGTTTAGCTGGAGATCGTTTCGGCATCACAAGAAAAGTCGCAAAGCGGAGGACGCACATGCTCACGGATCAAGGCAACGAACGGCTGCGCCGTATCGGACCGGAATCGGCTTTTGCCGACTGACCCCTTCCGCCTTCTGGCCGAATTTCATTTCCCGCCGCACGGGATGTGATGGAGACCGCGTTGCCGCAATCTGCTCAAACCCTGCAGCGCTCGATGGCGCTTCCCATCGCCATCGGCGTGCTGGTCGCCTGTCTTGCGGCCGGCAGTTTCGTGCTGCCGATCCGCTGGATCTTTCTTGGCTCCGAATTGCTGATTGCCATTCTCTATGCCTGCAGCCTCAACCTGCTGATGGGCTATGGCGGCATGCTGTCGTTTGGCCATTCGGCCTATTACGCGCTTGGCGCCTATGCCTCCGGCCTGCTGCTGGTGCGACTGTCATGGAGCATGGAAACCGCGATGATCGCCGGCCCGATCATGGCGACGTTCGGCGCGCTGATTTTCGGCTTCTTCATCATCCGCGGCAATCGCGGCGAGCATTCGACGTTTCTGATGCTGACCCTGGCCTTCAGCCAGCTGGTCTTCGCGGTGATCTATAAATGGTATGCGGTCACGCGCGGCGACGACGGCATTACCGGCATCGACGCCAGCGGCGGATTGTCGGATCCGCGGCATTACTTTCTGTTCGCGCTAGTCGTGGTCGTCCTAAGCCTGTGGCTGCTGGCGCGCATCAAGGCGTCGCCGTTCGGCATTACTTTGCAGGCGATCCGCGACAATCCGCAGCGCGCCGAATTCATCGGCATCCCGATCCGGCGCTATCAGCTTGCAGCCTTCGTCATCGCCGGCGGGTTCGCCGGCGTTGCCGGAACGCTCTACGCTTTCTTCAGCGGGACGATTTCGCCGCAGCTTGCCGACTGGACCGCCTCGGCGCGACCGTTTCTCGCCAATACAATGGGTGGCGTCCATAGTTTCTGGGGACCGATCTTCGGCGTCATCACCCTGGAAGTGGTCGACAGCCAGGTCGGCCGCTTCACGCAACATTCGCTGATCGCGGTGGGACTTCTCGCGATCCTCGTCGGCGTCTACCTGCCGCGCGGCATTGTCGGCCTGGGCCAGGACATCGGCGCCTGGATGCGCGCCCGTAGAGCGGGACGCCCGCAATGACGATGCCTCCCACCATCATGCTCGATGTGCGCAATGTCAAAAAGCAGTTCAGCGGTTTTGTCGCGGTCAACGGCGTGTCGCTGTCGCTTGCGGCGGGAGAGCGGCGCGCGCTCATCGGCCCGAACGGCGCCGGCAAGACCACCCTGTTCAACCTGCTGTCCGGGCGGCTGGCGCCGGACGAGGGCGACGTTCTCTACAAAGGCACGTCAATCCTTCGGGTTTCGCCGAGCGACATCTGCAAGCGTGGCATGGCGCGGACGTTCCAGATCACCAGCGCCTTCGTCAAGCTGAGCGTCATCCAGAACGTGCAGACAGCGCTCTACGCGCATCGCCGCCACTCGCACTGGCTGCTGCGCAATGCGTCTGGCGTGCTGCGCGACGAGGCTTTTAGTCTGCTCGACATGGTCGGCATCCGCGCTCTCGCCGAGCGACCGGCCGGACTGTTGTCGTATGGAGACCAGAAGCGGCTGGAGCTCGCGATGGTGATGGCGCTTGAGCCGCAACTGCTGCTGCTCAACGAGCCGACGGCTGGTGTCGAACTCAACACGCGGCGCGAACTTGTGGCGCTGATCAAGGACCTGTGCACGCGCAAGCAGCTCACCCTGCTGTTTTGCGAACACGACATGGATGCGGTGTTCTCCATCGCCGACCAGATCACCGTGCTGCATCAGGGACAGATCCTCGCCGAGGGAACGCCGGCTGAGATTTCCAACAATCCAAAGGTGCGTGAAATTTATCTCGGCGCCGAACATGGAAGGGTCGCATGAGCGATCTTCTCGAAGTCGCCGGATTGAATGCGGCCTATGGCGCCAGCCAGGTGCTGCACGACATTGCGCTGCAGATGTCGGCTGGCGAGGTGATCCTTCTGCTCGGACGCAACGGCGCCGGAAAGACCACGTTGATGAAGGCGCTGATGGGGCTCGTCAGCCTGCGCGGTGGCAGCATCAGGTTCAACGGCAGTGACATCGCCGGCAAGCAGTCCTACGAGATCGCCAGGCTTGGCATTGGCCTTGTGCCGGAAGATCGCCGCATGTTTGCCCAGCTTACGGTGGCGGAAAACCTGCAGCTTGGCGTCAAGCCCGGCGCGGATGGCCGCACCAGCTGGAACTTCGACCGGGTGTTTCAACTGTTTCCCGATCTTCGCAACCTGCAGAGCCGCAAGGCGGGCAATCTGTCTGGCGGCCAGCAGCAGATGGTGGCGGTGGCGCGCACCCTGCTCGGCAATCCTGATCTC
>JAQGJO010000272.1 GCA_028290595.1 Hyphomicrobiales bacterium
AAACGTGAATCCCCTTTCGATTCCATTAAGCTATGAAACGCTCTAGGGGCAATGAGAGTTGCACTGAAAAAGGCTGGGATTGGCTTCCCGTTTGTGGAGGACGGGACGGGTACTTGGGCATCTGGAATCACCTATGCCAAGCCTGTGGACGGCCCGGCCACTAGACGGAATCGGGGGGTTCTGATAAAAATGCACGGCGGCCGACGCACTTTGGACGTGCGCCGCGCCGCCGTTCCTTACCCTTATGGAAGGGGCAGGTGGATTGCCGCTTCAGCGGTTACCCGGTCTTCTCCGGGTGAATTGCTGGTTCACGCTTTTCTCCTTCTCTTTTGCGCCTCGAAAACGCGGGTTAGGTTTTGGCGAGGGGTGCGGATCAGGCACCTTACTCACCGGTTTCTGAGGCCTCATCCGTATCACCGGATGGGGCCTCATTCTCTTCGGAGACGAACTTATAAAGCCCGTCCTCCTTGCGCACGTTGCCCCTGCGGACAAGGCGGCTAAAAACGTTGTAGGCGTAGGTCGCATTCCGGTCGATCTGCCTTTTATACTCAGGCATCGCCCTCAAATGGGCAACAATATCGCCGCTACGGAGGCCCTCAGGAGTCCCCTTTAATAATTTCAATACCTCCATCGCGGCGGGCGATGGCCGTCCTTTAGAGGCGTCTGGCAATTCCTCTACAAGACCTGACATGACATCTAAGGAATACTTTTCGAGGCCTTCCGGGCTAAATAGGCGGCCTCGGTGACGAACTATCTTTTTTGCATCCAACAGCTTCGTAATAGCGCCGTAAAAGCTCTTATCGTTCTTTTCGAAATTCTCTTTGAGGGGGCTTTCTGCAACCGCCCTCTTGAGTTCTGGATAGTCGACCGGACCGCCATGCTTGTGGACATAATCTTCTATCAAACTCGTCCACGTAACCCTGTCTAATTTGGGCCGCCCCAGCGGCAACCGTGGCATGCCCTCACGATCCCCTATTTCGCCAACGATCTGATGAAGCCTGTCCTTTCCTATTATCTTGGCAACCGTTTCCAGCCACTCTCCAATGTCTGACTTGCGCTTAACTAGAAGCGCAATATCCCGATCGAGACGGCGATACTCATCGCCGCGCTCCCGAATGTCTTCGATTGTAAGAAGGGCATTGCCCGACGACTCAACCATACCTCCATCTACGCCGTTTTCGCCCCTCCTTGCAAGGTGGAGAAGCGAGAACAGTGTGGAGGGGCTGGGGAGTTTGCTACCTAATGCCGAACAACCCTCGCGAACACCACCACATCGACGCTCGCGGCACCGGCCCGCAGCAGCACGCGCGACGCCGCATTGGCGGTGGCGCCTGACGTCATCACATCATCGACGAGAATGATTTTCCGGTCCTGAACCTTCGGCCGGTTCTCCGGCGAGACGCGGAAGGCGCCCTGCACATTGTCGGCGCGCTGCGCCCGGCTGAGGCCGACCTGCGGCGGTGTCGGCCGCACCCGGCGCAGCACCAGCGGATCGCTCAGTACGCCGCTCAGGCCGGAAATGGTCTGCGCCAGCACCGCCGCCTGGTTGAACCGGCGCTGGAACAGCCGGCGCCGGTGCAGCGGCACCGGAATGAGCAGATCGGCGCCGGGCAGCAATTCCGCCGCGGCGCGCGCCATCCAGCGCCCCATGGGAGCTGCCAGCTCAGCCCGGTCGCCATATTTCAGCCGATGCACGAGCTGGCGCGCCGGCCCGTCCTCAAACCGCGCCACCGCCCGCGCCCGGCCATAGACCGGCGGATTGGCGATGGCCTCCGGCGAGATCAGGCCGGGACCCAGATCGTGGGTGAACGGCGTCCCCAGCCGCTCGCAGAACGGCCGCTCGATGAACGGCATCGACGACCAGCAGGCAGTGCATAAAGCGGCACTTTGCTGCACTGCAGCAAGACAGGCGATGCAGGACGGTGGGTAAACGATATCAAGCATTTGCTGCGCAACATTTTGCAGCATGGCATGCAGCATAACGAATCCGTTGCGCGGCTTGCCTGCGGTCTAAGGCAAAGCGCTTTTGGCTTCTGCTTCTGCGGTTTCCGGCGTCCACATAGGGCCCAGCGTAACCGGCGATGACCTTTGCCGCCACTGCAAAACCCTTCTTTGACCTGTCGCGCCCGCAGCGCGATAAGGCGGCATGAGCACCACCGCACAACCCCCGCAGATATTCGACCGCCGTCTGGTCGCCGCACGTCTGCGCCGGGCTTTGCGGCAGGGGCCGGCGGCCTTTCTGCTGGATCGCGCAGTGGAGGATTTTTCCGACCGGCTCGGCGCCATTCTGCGGCCTTTTCCGCGCGCGCTCGATCTCGCCACCCCCGGTCCGCAGCTTGCCGACATGCTGGCTCAGAAGCCGGAACGCCAGGTGATGCGCGCCGCCCCGATCGCCGAGACCGCCGGTGCAGGTCATTTTAAAAACCGCCGCTTCGAAACCGTCGTCTGCGACGCCGAAGCGCTGCCCTTCGCGCCGGAAAGCTTCGATCTCGCCGTCTCGGCTCTCGCCCTGCAATGGGTCAACGACCTGCCGGGCACCCTGATCCAGATCCGCCGCGCGCTCGCGCCCGACGGGCTGTTTCTCGCCTGCATGGCCGGCGGTCAGACGCTGACCGAACTGCGCGCCGCGCTGGCGGAGGCAGAAGAGGAGATTGTTGGCGGCGCCAGCCCGCGCGTGGCACCCTTCGCCGACATCCGCGATCTCGGCGCCCTGCTGCAGCGAGCCGGTTTCGCGCTTCCCGTCACCGACACCGACACGGTGACCGTCCGCTATCCCCACATGTTCGCTTTGATGCACGATCTGCGCGCCATGGGCGCCACCAATGCCCTGACCCAGCGCCTGAAGCGCCCGACCCGCCGCGCCGTCTTCGCCCGCGCCGCCGAAATCTATCAGGAGCGTTTCGCCGATGCGGACGGCCGCATCCGCGCGACCTTCGAACTGGTCTGGCTGTCAGGCTGGGCGCCGCACGAAAGCCAGCAGAAGCCGCTGCAGCCCGGCAGCGCCAAAATGCGCCTCGCCGACGCCCTGAAGACCCAAGAAACGAAGCTGGAATAGCGAGGCCGGCAAGGATCGTGATACACGCACCCATGTTTCGCGCCACGATCTTCACCCTCATGCCGGAAATGTTTCCCGGCCCTCTCGGCATTTCGCTGGCCGGCGATGCCATGGCACGCGGTCTGTGGGCGCTGGAAACGCGCAACATCCGCGACCACGGCCTCGGCAAACACCGCGCCGTCGACGACACGCCGTTCGGCGGCGGCCCTGGCATGGTCATCCGCGCCGACGTGCTCGCCGCTTCGCTCGATGCGGGCATTGCGCAAGATGACATGCGGCCACGTTTACTGATGTCGCCGCGCGGCAAACCTTTAACGCAGGCGCGCGTGCGCGAGCTTGTGTCAGGGAATGGCGCCATCGTCGTCTGCGGCCGTTTCGAAGGTGTCGATGAACGGGTCATCGCAGCGCGCCAGCTCGAAGAAGTCTCGATCGGCGATTACGTGCTCTCGGGCGGAGAGATCGCCGTCATGGTGCTCATCGACGCCTGCGTCCGCTTGATCCCTGGCGTCATGGGCAAGCTCGATTCAGGCTCGGAAGAAAGCTTTGAGAACGGCCTGCTCGAATATCCGCAATACACGCGTCCGCGCGTTTGGGAAGGCCACACCATTCCCGACGTTCTGCTCAACGGCGATCACGCCAAGATCGCCAAGTGGCGAAGAGAAGAAGCGGAGAGACTGACGCGGGAGAGAAGGCCGGATTTGCGAGTGAATAAGAAAGACGGCGGTTAGTTCCCTCATCCGACCCTTGCTGCGCAAGGGCCACCTTCTCCCGTGAACGGGAGAAGGCTTAAAGCGCGGAAACCCTTCTCCCGCAGGGCGGGAGAAGGTGGCCCTCGCATCGCGAGGGTCGGATGAGGGTGAGCAAATTGTAGAATCCCCTCACGCCACCGCGTGCGCTTCAGCCGTCTTGCCTGACAGCTTTCTCCACTCCGCCATCAGCAATTCATACGAGCGCTTGCGCTTGGCATGATCGAAGATCGACGACGTCACCATCACTTCATCGGCCTGGGTTTCCTCGACGAAGCCGGCGATGCGCTTCGCCACCGTCTTCGCAGAACCCGAAAACAACCGCGCACGTTTACCCGCTACATAGGCGCGTTCGGCGGCCGTCCATTCATAGGCCTGCGCTTCTTCCGGGCTTGCCAGCGGCTTCATCTCGCCCCGCGCGCGGCGGATCCAGTTGAGATCGTAGGTGCCGGCCAGATAGTTCGCCTCTTCATCGGTCTCGGCGACGACGGAGGCGAGCGCGATGATCGCATAGGGTTTTTCCAGCGTCTCCGAGGGGCGGAACAGCTCGCGATAGGCGCGCATCGGCCCTACCGCATCGAAATCGGACAAATGCGAGGCGAAGGAATAACCAACGCCGATCTGCGCCGCGAGCTGCGCGCTGTAATCGCTCGAGCCGAGCAGCCAGATCGGCGGCAGCGGCACGTCATTGGGCATGACGGTGATCTTGTTGAACGGATGGCCTTCAGGAAATGCGCGGCTCTCCCACAGCATCAGCTCCTGCAGGCGCTCGAGAAAATCGTCGCCCTGGCGTTCTTCGAGCTTGCGGCGCAAAGCGAAGGCCGTCACCTGGTCGGTGCCCGGC
>JAQGJO010000310.1 GCA_028290595.1 Hyphomicrobiales bacterium
AGGAAAAGCCCGGGATCGAATAGATCGGGAGCCGGGTGTGATGCATTTCCAATTTAACGTGTCGCGCGTCGTGGCAACGGCCGTTGCCACGGCTCTGACCTTTGTTCTGCTTGCCGGACCGGCTGCCGCTAAGGAGCCGGCGGCCCAGCCCGCGGCCAAAGACACCATCTTCGCCCGCAAGATCCTGATGGGCGCCATCGACATGAACATGGACGAGATCGAGGAAATGCTGGAGCCGGAGGGCAAGCTTGAGCTCAACGACGCGCAAGAGCATGCCGAGACCATCTCGACCATGCTGATGGCGTTTCCGCACATGTTTCCGCCCGCCACCAATCAATGGAAGCAAGGCGCCGATCGCGATCCCGCGCTCGACACGTTCGCGGCGCCGCAGGTGTGGACCAATTTCGCGGATTTCTATGCGCGCGCCACCGAGGCGTCCAAGATCGCCTGGGCCGCCAGCCGGGCCAAACGCGCCGCCGAGTTCAAGCCGCTGATTGCGGAGTTGCGCCAGCACTGCAACGCCTGCCACGCCATCAATATGAAGACGGAGTGAGCGCCGCTTGCGCCGCACTCCTTAAAATCGGCCATCAAACAGCCGGTGCGACAATCGGCTCGGCGACGATGAGTTGCGCCCGTGCGAGGCCCGCAAAACGGCCATTGGCCGCCACAAGCTCGTCAAACGTGCCAGCCTCAACAATTCTGCCGTCCGCGAACACGAGAATGCGGGACGCCTTGCGCACCGTCGATAACCGGTGGGCAATGACAAACGTCGTCCGGTTCTTCATGACTTCGTCGAGCGCCAGCATCACCTTGCCCTCGGTGTCGGCATCGAGCGCGCTTGTCGCCTCGTCGAGGATGAGGATCGGCGGGTCTTTGAGCAGCGCGCGCGCAATCGAAAGCCGCTGACGCTCGCCACCCGATAACGAACGTCCGCGCTCGCCGACAAAGTCGGAAAACCCCTGAAATTTTCGGTCGATAAATTCCAGGGCCTGCGCCCGCTCGGCCGCCATGCGCATTTCGGCCTCGGTCGCATCGGCCTTGCCGACGCGCAGATTGTCGGCAATCGAGCGGTTGAACAGCAGCGCCTCCTGAAACACGACTCCTATGTTGCGGCGCAACGCCGACAGCTTGAAGGTACGAATGTCGGCGCCGTCAATCGTGATCGCACCCGATTGCGGATCGAAGGCGCGGTGAAGCAGTGCAATCGCCGTCGATTTGCCGGCGCCGGTTGCGCCGACCAGCGCGATCATGTCGCCGGGCATCGCCTTGAAATTCAGATCGACAGCGGCCATGCGCGCGCCGTCATACGAGAACGATACGTCCTTGAACTCGACGAGCCCGCCAAGGCGGCCCGGATCGACCGCATCCGGCCGGTCGCGAATGGCCGGCACGGTATCCCAAACCTGAAAGAATTCGCGCAAGCGCGGTGCTTCCGACATAACCTTGCTAATGAAGCTGACGGACTGCTCAAGCCGGATGATAATGAGCCCCGAAAAATTCATGAAGGTGACCATTTCACCGATGGTCGCCTGGCCGTTGATGTGGAGCAGCGTGCCGACGACGATGATCGCGAGGACCGTCAATGTCGTCGCCGTCCGGGTCAACACCACGGCCAGCGCCCACCAAGACAGCACTGGCATTTGTGCCGCGAGCAGCCGTTCGACGATTTGCCGCAACTCGCTCACCTCGGTGTCGAGGCGGGAAAAGCTTTGCACCAGCGCGATGTTGCCCAGCGTATCGGAGGCGCGCTCGGCAAGGTCGGAGTAATGACGCTCGACGGAACTTTGCAGGGTCTCGGTCTTGCGGACGATGAGCGCGGTGAGGCCGGCAAAAACCACGCACAGCACGATCAGCAGCAAGGCCAGCCGCCAGTTGATGAACAGCGAGATCGGCAACAGGACAAGCAGCGACACGAAAGACGCGAGATGATCGCGGAAGAAGCCAAGCCATAGCCCCCAGAGCGCGTCGGTCCCTTGCAGCATCACCTTCATCAGGCGGCCGGAATGGGTATTGCCGTGATAGCTGAGTGGAAGCTGCAGAACGTGCTCAAAATAGCCGGTCAGAACGACGTGGCGCCGGCGGTGTGAAAGCCGATCGGCGTAGAGCGCGATCAGCGTGCCGCAGGCAATCGTGAACAAGCCAAAACCGGCCCAGGCGGACAACAGCACGCCGAGTTCCGACCATAACGGCGCGACTCCACGCGTTTGCGCGCCCGTCAGCGTATCGATGATGCGGCCGAGCAAAACCGGCTCGGCAAACTGCGCCGATGCCAGCGCCACGTTCGCCACTGCCAGCGCCCACGCCAGCCGGCTCTCGGAACCGAGGAGGGCAAGAACGCGGCCATAAAGGCGAAAAAGATTCATGCAATTCTCATCTGCACCTGTGGCCGCGGAACTCAGAGGTAGTATGCGCTTGTCTGCGTCCGCTAGGTCGGCTGTTGGCATAGCACGCGTTGGGCGTGATACAGAGCGCCATGACATCCCCAGAAAAGCCGGACGACGCAACCTTTCTCGCTGAAGGGGACGCCGACAAGAACAGCGTCAAAAAACCTTCGATCGACGATGCCGTCGAGAAAGATATCTCGAAAGCGGAGCAGGAGGCATTCGACGCATTCTCGCGCGGCGACGAAGAAAAGCTTCGAAAAAAATATCTACTGCAGCGGTTCTGGCACACCGCAAAAGGTTTTTGGAGCCGCCACCGCGGTGACCGCTTGGCCTGGGTGCTTACGCTCAGCCTGGTATTGCTTATTTTGGTCAATCTCGCAGCGATGTACGGCATCAATATCTGGAATCGGGCCATCTTCGACGCGCTGGAAAAGCGCGACGGCGCCACAGTGCTTTACCTCGCATCTATATTTATTCCTCTGGCCGTAGCGAGCGTTCTTTTCGGCATGACGAACGTGTGGGCGCGCATGACGACGCAGCGTCGCTGGCGTGCGTGGGTATCGGACGCCGTCATTACCCGCTGGCTGAAGAACGGCCGCTACTACCAACTCAATCTCGTAAGCGGGGACCATCAAAACCCGGAAGGCCGCCTGACCGAGGATCTGCGGGTCTCGACCGATGCCCCGATCGATTTCGCAGTGGGCGTGCTGCAGGCCGCGCTGTCGGCGCTTACATTTATCGCAGTGCTCTGGACCATCGGCGGCGCGTTGAATCTGACCGTCGGCGGCGTCGCCATCACCATTCCGGGTTTTCTCGTCATCGCAGCGGTTCTGTATGCCACGCTGGCGAGTGGCGCCATGACGATGGTTGGCAGCAAATTCGTTGCCGTTTCCGAAACGAAAAACCAGGCGGAAGCTGATTATCGCTACCAACTCACCCGGGTGCGTGAAAACGGTGAAAGCATCGCGCTCCTGGGCGGTGAAGAAGAGGAGCGGGCGGGCATCAACCGGTCGCTGACGGCGGTCTTATGGCGCTGGCGCGAGCTTTGCCACCAGCACATGAAGACAACGATCGTATCGCAAGGGTCTTCCATCATCGCACCTGTGATCCCGATTATATTGTGCGCGCCTAAATTTTTGGACGGTTCGATGTCGCTCGGACAGGTCATGCAGGCCGCGTCCGCCTTCACCATCGTGCAAGCGGCATTTTCCTGGCTGGTCGACAACTACCCGCGCCTGGCCGATTGGAATGCCTCGGCGCGGCGCATCGCATCGCTGATGGTTTCGCTCGATGCCCTGGAAAAGGCCGAGACCGGCGAGAGCTTCAATCGCATCAAGCGCGGCGAGACGAGCGATGCGGCGATGAAATTGATTAATCTGTCGGTCTCGCTCGACGACGGCACGGCGGTTGTCGGCGATACCGAAGTCGTCATCCAGAAAGGCGAGCGTGTGCTGGTCGCCGGCGAAAGCGGCACGGGCAAGAGCACGCTGGTGCGCGCCATCGCCGGACTGTGGCCATGGGGCGGCGGCGAGGTGCAGATCCAGCACGACTCCCGGCTGTTCCTCCTGCCGCAGCGGCCTTACGTGCCGACCGGAACGCTGCGACGCGCGGCGGCCTATCCCGGCGCTGCCGAAGACTGGCTGCCGGAAGAGATCGCGGCGATGCTGGAGAAAGTCGGCCTGGCCCATCTCAAGGACCGGCTCGAGGAGGAGGCGCCGTGGGATCAGACATTGTCCGGCGGCGAAAAGCAGCGCCTGACGATCGCGCGGGTCTTGTTGCACCGACCCGATATCATCGTTCTTGATGAAGCCACGTCCGCGCTCGATCCCAAGAGCCAGGATGAACTGATGAAGCTCTTGTCCGATGCGATGGAGGGGCTGACCATCATCAGTGTCGGCCATCGCCCGGAATTGGAGCAATTCCACAACCGCAAGCTTATTCTCGAGCGCCGCAAGGGCGGCG
>JAQGJO010000504.1 GCA_028290595.1 Hyphomicrobiales bacterium
ATAGCCGCCCACGATAGCAACGCCGCTGAAGATTTTCGCACTCAGTGGCAACTCGAAAAAATTCCCGAAGCTGCCGAACATAACATAGAAGAGGCCGGCCGTGAGACTTGCCAATATGGCCCAGATAAGGAACACCAGCAGAACCCAGGCGAAGATCTTGAGGTAGATTTTCAGCAACTGCCCGCCGCGCAGCGACGATTGCATCGAAACGCCACCCATCCGCACGCCCTGCGCCCACCAGCGCCATTCAAGCGCTTTGAGGTAGGGATAGACGAACGGCGCAGCGATCGCCCAGAGGGTAATAAGAATGGACAGCACGCCAAGTCCCACTTTCGGCATGCTTTCAAACCCGGTCGATGCACCAAGCGCGATTGCCGCGATGATGAAAACCAGCGCCATGCCGACGGTCATCATCCACATACCGATGCCCTGCCGGAACAATTGGCCGGAGCGGCCCTCGAAAGCGCCCGGTGCATCACCATAAAATGTATGGCGCATCTTGTAGCGCTCGCGCCAGGCTGCATACCACGGATAAGCAAGGCCGAGGCTCAGAAAGACAAGGATCTGCATGCCGAGCGCGCGCAGGCCATAGACCCAGCCTGAGCCGTTCATCCAGAAGCGCACGCCGCGCCAAACCGTGCGCGTCAGCCGGTAGCGCCGGGCCCGGTAGATGGCGAACTGGCCGAAGACGGCCATGAACAGGAGAAGCGGCAGCGACGTAAAGGCGCGAAGGCGCTCGAACTCGATGCCGATGAGGAAGTAGACGATATAGATCGGCACCAGGATCGCCAGGGCGAACAGAAAACCGATCAGCAGTTCACGTCCGGTTCCGGTATATTCGAAATTCTCGCCGGCGACCGATGTGCGCGACCACAGATGACGACGGATCGATGTGCTCAGCCAGAACCGATAGAAGCCGAACGTCACCAGCAGCAGCATGGCGCCGCGTGCGAGCATGCGGAAAAACGTTCCGCCTTCGTTGACGAAATTGATGCGATTGACGGTCGGCGTGGCAGACGTCGGGATGCTGCCGGGCAAGGGTATGGGGTCGTGCATCGTGAAATCCATTGGCAGAGAAATAGAGGCGGATAAAAAGAAATTGAAATAGGCCCGCCTGCGGCAGGACTGTGCCCTGACTACCGCTTTATTTCAATCAATCTCGAGCAATTCGCCGGTTTGTAACGTGCGTTTCGTCACGTTGCGGGCAGGCTGTAGGCAGCGAATGTCTCGCGCAATTTAACCTTGTTGATCTTGCCCGCCGCCGTATGGGGAATCTCCTTCACGAACTGGACGTCGTCGGGCATCCACCATTTGGCGATCTTGCCGGACATATAAGCGAGCAGGGCCTCGCGGCTGACCTCGCTGCCGGGCTTCGGCACGATGATCAGCAGCGGCCGCTCGTTCCATTTGGGATGGACGACTCCGATCACCGCAGCCTCGGCCACGCCCGGATGGCCGACGGCGAGATTTTCGAGATCGATTGATGAAATCCATTCGCCGCCGGATTTGATGACGTCCTTCGAGCGGTCGGTGATGCTCATATAGCCGTCGGTATCGATGGTCGCGACATCGCCTGTATCGAAAAATCCCTCATCGTCTAGGATCGGCTCGTCGCTACGAAAGTAAGCCTTGGCGACGGCCGGCCCCGCCACCTTGAGCCGCCCGAAGGTCTTGCCATCCCATGGCAGTTCCTTGCCGGCATCGTCTTCGATCTTCATCTCGATGAGGAACGGTGGGACGCCCTGCTTCATTTTCAGATCGTAGAGCGCTTCGCCCTTCAAATCCTCGACCGAATGTTTGATGGAGCAGACCGTGCCGAGCGGGCTCATTTCCGTCATGCCCCAGGCATGCAGCACCTCGATGCCGTAGTTTTTCTCGAAGGTCTCGATCATCGCCCGTGGCGCCGCCGAGCCGCCGATAACCAGACGCTTCAATGTTGAGAAGGTTTTCTTCTCCTGTTCGAGATAGTGCAGCAGCATGGCCCAGACGGTAGGCACGCCGGCGGTGCAGGTCACGCCTTCGCTCTCCAGCAGTTCATAGACCGAAGCGCCGTCGAGTTTCGCGCCGGGCATGACAAGCTTGGCGCCCATCATCGGCGCCGAGAACGCGATCGACCAGGAGTTGGCGTGGAATAGCGGCACGACCGGCAGGATCGTCGTCTTGCTACCGATCGACAGGCAATCGCCGCTGCTGGCGCAAAGCGAATGCAGCACATTGGAGCGGTGCGAATACAAAACGCCCTTCGGATTTCCGGTGGTGCCTGACGTGTAGCAGAGGCCCGCGGCGGCACGCTCGTCGACCTCCTTCCAGCGGAAATCGCCATCGACGCTGGCGATCCAATCCTCATAGGCAATGGCGTTCTTCAGCTTCGTCGCTGGCATATGGGCGCCATCGGTGAAGATGATATAGCGTTCCACCGTCGGCAGTTTGTCGGCGATCGCCTCCAGCAGCGGAATGAAGGTGAGATCGGTCATCACCATGCGGTCCTCGGCATGGTTGATGATCCAGACGATCTGATCGGGAAACAGGCGGGGATTGACCGTATGATAGACGGCTCCGGCGCCGGTGATGCCGTACCACGATTCCAGATGCCGCCAGGTGTTCCAGGCCAGGGTGGCGATACGGTCGCCCTCGTGCACGCCCTCGCCGGCGAGGCGCTGCGCCACTTTGAGGGCACGGGCGCGGATGCCGGCGTAATTCGTGCGGTGGATCGGACCTTCGACGGATCGGGACACGACCTCGCGTGAGCCATGCTGCCGTTCCGCATGGTCGATGATCTTGGGGATCAGCAGCGGCCAATCCTGCATAAGTCCGAGCATCTGCTCCCTCCCTGGTTTCGTTGCAGATTATCTCGTTTTGCAGAGCTGCATAGTAGGCAGAAGGCAGTAGGCAGTAGGCAGTAGGCAGTAGGCAGTAGGCAGTAGGGGGAGCGTCTGCCGTTTTTATCCCGACTGCCTACTGCCGATTGCCGACTGCCCCTCTACGGCGTCGGCTTCCCGGCCACCAGGCACTCGTAGCGCGTCTCGCACATCCGCCAGTTCAGCATCGACCAATAGGCATCCAGCCATTGCGACCGGTCTTCCCGGAACGTATCGAGGTAGGCGTGTTCCCAGAGATCGCAGACGAGAATGCCGGGCTTGTGCAGGGTCAGCACGCTGCCGTTGTTCGGCAGGACGACGATTTCGAGCTGCGGTTTGCGCGGTGCAGCAAGAGAAAGAAACGCCCAGCCGGAACCTTTCAGGTCCAGTGCGCGTTGTGTGAACTGCGCCCGGAACTGTTCAAAGCCGCCAAAATCGGTGTTGATCGCTTCCGCCAGCGCACCTTGTGGGTGGGTTTGGTCGCTCCGGCCGAGAATTTTCCAGAAGAACTGGTGGTTGGCATAGCCGCCGCCGAAAAACATCACATTGTCACGAATGCTCGCGGGAAGCAGTTCGGGATGAGAAAGAATTTCTTCGATGGACTTTTCGGAAAATTGCGGCAGTGGCGCAAGCAACGCGTTGATGGCGTCCATGTATTGCGCGTGAACGCTCTCGCGATGCCAGCGCATGACGCGTGGCGCGATGAGGCCGTCAAAGTCTTCGTATTCAAAGAGAAGCGGAATGAGAGAAAACGTCATACGTGACACTCGGTTAAAATCTAAGCAGATGCTACGCTGTAAAATTAAGCGATCAAGGCAAATGGGCGTGGCCGGCGTTGCGCTGCCGCCCACACTCCGGCATGATGCGGGCAATGAATGCGTCCGTTCCAAAAGCTCAGGATAGGGCAGGGGCGGGACAAAGGGATAGGGCAACAGGGGAAGACGACGATGGTTTCCCGGACATGGACTCTTTGGGACGATAGGGAACTCTTGCGGGTTTCGGTCAACGGTGTCGCCAATGGCAGCATCGAAGGCGAGAGCCGCACTGCCATGGAACGCGGCGTTGCCGCGCTGATCGAGGCAGGGTTCAAGGATGGACACATCGTGCGCAGCCGCTTGTATGCGCGGGACGCGGACGTTCGCCGCGCCGCCAGCGATACGCGTCTCGCCATGCTCGGAGCCGACCGCCGCGCCGCCAGTTCGAGTTATATCGATCCCGAGCGGCTTCCAGACGGCGCCAATATGGCGATCGATCTGGTTGCTCTGCGGCTGAGTTCCGCCGGGGCTTCGAAAGAGGTGCGCGAATATGATCCGCGCATCGCGCCGCCGATGTTCGTGGCGCTCGACGGCATGGTGTTTCTGTCGGGCAATACCGACACCGCGTCGGATTTCGAACCGCAGCTTGCCAACATCCGCCGCAATATCGATACCAGCCTTGCCGCGGCCGGAACCGGCTGGGACAAGGTGCGCGAATTCTCAGTGCATGTATCAAAGACGCTGGGCACCGGGCGCGTGACGCGCGGCCTCGCCGCGCATTTCCCCGAAGCGTTCAATCTGGCGACAATCTCCAGCGTCGAGGGCTATTCCGCGCCGTCGAAACTGGTCGAGATCGAAGTCGCTGCCGTCGCCTGAGTGCCTGACCGATCATTCGGTGCTGAGGCGCAGCAACTGCTGGAGATTTATGCCGCTCCAGCATGGAATATATACGAAGTCAGCGTTTCCTAGGTTTATGTCGGCCAGCTAGCTTTGCCCGGGATCAACTGGGCGAGGGAACTTATGGTCGAACTTGGTGCGCAATGTCCCATTCATTTCGTCGGGTCAGTGCCCTTAGGGAGTATTGCGGAAGTCCTGACAACGATTTCCGCCAGTGCAGCAGGCGCGCGCGTCTCGCGTCTGCCGGATGGTGAACTCGGCGGCAAGAAGGGATATGTCAGCAACCAGCGCGCCACCTTCGAACGGCTCGATGCTTTCCAGCCCGGCGCGCCACGCTCCGATTGGCGGAGCCTGAACAGCGGCATTCAGCAGTTCGCCCTGAAGTCCCAGAAGGATGTGCCGACCGCAGCCGAAATTGGTGAACTGGGCCACGCCCGCTGGGCGATGGAAGCCTACGAGACCTTTCGGGGCCTGAAGCAGAGAGGCCTTGTGCGCAAGGACGCTCGCCTGAAGGTGGCAATGCCCTCCGCCTACGGCGTGCTCAGTTTCTTCGTCGAACCCGAGAGCGTTCCAGCGCTGCTGCCGACGTTTGTCGCGGCGATCGGCGCGGAGATCGGCAGGATCGCGAGGCAAATCCCTCATGACCAGATCGCCATCCAGATCGATGCGTCGATGGAGTTCGAGGCGCTGGCCAGTGGTGACGCGCGCTTCATGCCGATCAGCATCGGCGAGGCGGCGGGCCAGTTGGCGCAACTGGGTGCGACTGTCGCAGGCGATATCGAACTGGGCTTCCACTGCTGCTACGGCAACATGAACCTCAAGCACTATGTCGAACCGAAAGATACGGGAGACATGGTGGCGGTGATCAACGCTGTCTGCTCGCGCCTCGGGCGGCCGATGAACTTCGTGCACATGCCCGTGCCGATTGACCGGTCGGACGACGCCTATTTCGAAGCTCTGAAAGATTTTAAGCCCGGCGCAAGCGCGGAGCTCTTTCTCGGCCTGGTCCATGACACTGATGGGCTGAGCGGCGCCCTTGCCCGGGCGGCCGCGGCGCGGCGCGCCTACGAGCGCTTTGGCGTCGGCACCGAATGTGGCCTCAACCACCGCAGCCGCGACAATGTCCTGCAGATCATCACCCTGCTGGGTGAGGTCGCCGACGCGCTTTCGCCCGACATGCCTTTGCCCGACATGGCGAGCGCCGCGACGACAAGCCGTTAGTTCGGCAGAGCCATTCCAGGGAGATTCTCATGGCGTTCGAATTCAGGCGCGTGGTGACCGGTCACGATGAACACGGCCTCGCTGTCGTCAAGGCCGACGAGGTGGTGGCGTCTGAACCGCGGCGGCCCGAATATGATGCCGTGGTCGCCTGGTGCACTGACAGCCTGCCGGTGAACAACGACGAGGATGCCTATTCCGCCGGCCGTCCCGGTCGCAAGGGGAACCGTGTACTTCTGCGCGTGGGTGAAATGAGGCCGGGAAACTTTACGCCGGTCATGCATCGGACCGAGACTTTGGACTACGCGATCATTGTTTCCGGTGAAATGGAGATGCTTCTCGACAGCGGCGAGGTCGTCCGGCACCTCAAGGCCGGCGACATCGTTATCCAGCGCGGCACCAACCACGCCTGGCGGGCCGTCGGCGACGAGGCGGTGAAGGTGCTGTTTGTTCTCATCGATGCCGAGCCGGCCCATGTGGCCGGCAAGCAGCTCGGCGATTTCCTCGACAATTTTGGACCTGGCGTCACCCCGATGCCCTCGGCGTAGGAGGCCGACGTGATCAGAACGATCGTCGATGTCCACGCGCATCACGCACCGCCGGGTCTGGGTCGCCGTTCCGATCCGAGCCAGGTGCTGACGCAGCCGACACAGGAGCCGTTCGAGGCCCGCTTCGCCCGCATGGACGAGGCCGGCGTCGGACTGCAGGTTCTGTCGTCCACGACCCCTACCTATCTGGCAGACCCTGCCGAGGCGGCCGAGACGGTGCGGATTGTCAACGATGAACTTGCGGCGCGCTGTTCTGAAACTCCAAACCGCTTCCGGTTCTGGGCCTCCCTGCCGCTGCCTCATGTCGACGAGGCCCTCGCGGAAATGCAGCGCATCCTGGACCATCCAGGCGCGGTGGGGATCATGCTGGGCTGCTCATGTCAGGGTGGATCGATCGCCCGCGAAGCCTTCGATCCGATCTATGCAGAGATGCAACGGCGGCGCGGCGTGATCTTCCTTCATCCGGTCCAGAACGGCCTCGCGTCGCCGCTGATCAATGATCTCGGGCTCACCGTTTGCGCCGGCGCCTCGATGGAGGACTCTATGGCCGCACTGCACCTGATCGCCCGCCAGGTCCCGCAACGGTTTCCCTCCATACGCTTCATCGTTCCGCATTTCGGCGGCATCCTGCCGATGCTGCTCAACCGGCTCGACGGCCAGATGCCGCGTGCACCGGACGCCGAGGCGCCCAGCGAGGTCGCACGCAAGTTCTTCTACGATACGGTCGGGTGGGGCTCGAAGGCAGCGTTGATCGCAGCCGTCGAAGCGTTCGGCGACAAGCAGATTGTTCCCGGAAGCGACTACCCGATCCTGCTGTCGTGGGAAAGCTACGCTCAGACCTTCAGGCATATTTCGCAGTCCGGCCTGCCTGCCAGCACGATAGAAAACATATTATTCAACAATGCAAAGTCGTTGTTGGATTTAAA
>JAQGJO010000355.1 GCA_028290595.1 Hyphomicrobiales bacterium
TGGCGACGAACTTGGCGCGATACACCACGGTGTCGAGGCGGCGCTCGAGCAGGCCGATCAGGTTTTCACCGGTGTCGCCCTTCATGCGGCCGGCTTCCACGTAGATGGAGTGGAACTGGCGCTCGGAGATGTTGGCGTAATAGCCCTTCAGCTTCTGCTTGGCGCGCAGCTGCACGCCGAAGTCCGAGAGCTTGCCCTTGCGGCGCTGGCCGTGCTGGCCGGGGCCGTATTCACGGCGGTTCACCGGGCTCTTCGGGCGGCCCCAGATGTTCTGGCCGAGGCGGCGGTCGATCTTGTACTTGGATTCTGCGCGTTTTGTCATATTGGTCCTCGAAATCCGGTCATACCGGCGAATGGACCAAGGCCAGCGCCCGCGCCAAAAGGCACGTCGCTTGTCCGCGATCCCTCCGCCATGGGAAGGAAAGCGCCCTCCTCTGCCCCTTTCGGAGCCGACAGGCTGCTCACCACTGCGGAATAAATCCGGATCTGGGAACGGCCACGGGTGCATGACCCGAGCGCCAGAAGGCGCACAGGTTGCGGCTGTCTAGTTGCCGGAACCGGAAAAGTCAAATTGGTCGACGAAAAAACGTGGGTCACGGCCCAGTTGACGGCCCCTCCGCGGCGCGTGAACATCCATCCAATAACAATTCCAGCTTCTTGGAGGAAGCGTGCCAAAAATCGCGAAAATCGATATTCTTTGCCTCGACTATGCCATTGCACCCGAAAAAGCCTATGGCACTGCACGCGGCCTGAATTTCCGCCGCCAGTCGGCCCTGGTCGAAATCACCACCGACGACGGCGTCACCGGCTATGGCGAGGGCCTCGGCCCGGTTCAGGCGGTCAAAACCTATATCGACCTCATCAGGTCGTTTTTCGTCGGCCGCAGCCTCTACGATTTCGAGCTCGCTGCCACCTATTGCCACAACCGGCTTTATCATTTCGGCGAAGGCCACTTCATCTCGGCGCTCAGCGCCCTCAACGTTGCCTGCTTCGATGCCATGGGCAAGACGCTTGGCGTGCCCGTCCATGACCTCATCGGCGGCAAGGCGATGGACAAGATTCCCTGCTATGCGACCACCGGCTACATCACCAAGGGCGGCAGCTCCAGCGAAGGCCTGGGCCAACTGGAAGAACAGCTCTCCAAAGTGGACAAGACGCGCTTTGCCGGTGTCAAGATCAAGGTCGGCCTCAACCCGCGCTCGGACCTTGAACGGGTGCGCCTGGCCCGGCAGATTCTCGGCGAAGACATCCGCCTGATGGTCGACGTCAACGGCAATTATACCGTCGACATCGCGCTGCAGAGCCTGCGCGCCATCGAGCCTTTCGACATTCACTGGTGCGAAGAGCCGCTGCCGACCCATGACATTGCCGGCCATGTGGAATTGCGCGCCAGATCGCCAATTCCCATCGCCACCGGCGAAGGCCTCAGCAACATCGCCGAATTCAAACATCTCGCCGACGCGCGCGGCATCGACGTGGTGCAGCCGGCCATCGGCCGCTGCGGCGGCCTGTCGGCGGCGCGCACCATCGCCGCCATCGCCGCGGCCAACAATCTTCGTGTTGCGCCCGCCGTCTGGGGCGGCGCCTTCGGCCTTGCCGCCGGCATGCACTTCATGGCCAGCATGCCGGTCATGCCGCACACCGACAATGTGCCGTTTCCGGTGCTGCTCGAATACGACATCGCCGACAATCCGCTGCGCGACGACGTCGTCAAGGAGACGCTATGGCCGGAGGAAGGCGGCGTGCGCATCCCATCCGGTCCGGGCCTCGGCCTGACGCTCGATCTCGAACGCGCCAAAAAATATCTCGCCAAAGCATAAAAACAAACGTTCTTCAGGGAGGAAACAATGCCGGCAAAATGGATTCTCGCCGCGGCAACAGCGGCGCTCGCCTGTCTGCCTGTCCACGCTCTGGCCGCCGACGCCGCGCTGATCGAAGCGGCAAAGAAGGAAGGCCAGGTCACCTGGTACACGACCTTCATCGTCAATCAGGTGACGCGGCCGATGATCGAGGCCTTCGAGAAAAAATACGGCATCAAGGTCAATTATGTGCGCAACGATTCCCAGGACATCGTCTTGCGCGTGGAGAACGAAGTGAAGGCCGGTCGCCTGCAGGCCGATCTCTTCGACGGCACCGGCAGCTCACCCTATTTCAAGCGCAAGGGGATGCTGGCGCAATATCTGCCGGAAACCACCAAGGACTATCCGAAGCAATACCTCGATCCCGATCGCTATTGGGCCGGCGTGTCGCTGTATCTGCAGACCTTCGGCTACAACACGACGATGGTGAAGAAAGGCAGCGAGCCGAAATCGCTCGACGACCTGCTTGACCCCAAGTGGAAGGGGCAAATGGGCCTCAGCGCCAGCTCTTCGAGCCCCGGTGTCGGCGGCTTCGTCGGCTTCGTGCTTGCCAAAAAGGGCGAAGCAGGCGGCATCGACTATTTGAAGCGGCTGCGCCAGCAAAATGTCGCCATCGTGCCCGGCAGCGCCCGGCAGGTGCTGGACCAGGTGATCGCTGGAGAATATCCGATCGGACTACAAATCCTGAACCATCACGTCGCCTTCTCCGCCAATCGCGGCGCGCCTGTCGCCTGGACGCCGGTCGAAGACGCCATGGCGGTGCTGCTGACGGTCAGCATTTTCAAGGATGCGCCGCATCCCAACGCAGCCCGGCTGCTGATGGATTTCCTTTTTGCCGACGAAGGCCAGACCGTGCTGCGCGAGGCCGACTACATCCCCGCCTCGCCAAGCGTCGAGCCGAAGGATCCGAGCCTGCGCCCGGACGGCAAGACCTTCCGCGCCCGCGTCTTCACGCCGGAGGAGCTCGACGTCAACACCGAGAAATGGATGAAAATCTACGACCAGACACTGCGCTAGCCTTCACATCTGTCATTCCCGACGCGCCGCAGGCGCGAGCGGGAAACCAGGAGCCAAGAGCCGCCACATTGGCAGGAATTAAGAGATTCCACGCTGCCTCTGGATTCCCGCTCTGCGCTTCGCTTGGCGGGAATGACACACCAAGACTGAAGCCGAAGACAAATTTGAACAGGTCCGGGAGGACTCAAATGAAGAAACAACATTGGCTCGCGCTAGCGCTCACATTCGCCACTCTCTCACCAGCAGCGGCCCAGACATGGCCGAACAAGACCGTAACCATCGTCGCGCCCTTTGCGGCAGGTAGCGGCGTCGATCTGCTGGCGCGCCATCTCGCCGAGGAATTGCGCGCCAGGCTGGGGCAATCTTTCATCGTCGAAAACCGTGTCGGCGCCAACGGCAACCTCGGCGCCGGCATCGTCGCCAAGGCGACGCCGGACGGCAACACGCTGCTGATCGTCACCCCCGGCATCGCCGTGCAGAACAAGTTCGTCTACAAGACGATGCCCTATGATTTCGGCAAAGACTTCGATCCGATCGTGCTCGTCGCCAAAGCGCCGATGCTGTTGCTGCTCAACCCCAAGATTCCGGCAACGACCATGCCGGAGCTCATCACCTATGCGAAAGCCAATCCCGGGCGGATCAATGTCAGCAGCACCGGCGTCGGCTCGCAGCCTCATGTCACCCTGGAACTCATAAAACAGGCCGCCGGCATCGAGATGACTCACATCCCCTACAATTCCACCGCGCAGCAGAACAGCGATCTGATCAGCGGCCACACCGAAGCCGCGATCAACTATGTCACCACAACACTGGGACTCGCATCAGCCGGCCAGGCGCGCGCCCTGGCGATCACCAGCGCAACGCGGATCAAGGAACTGCCGGATGTGCCGACCCTGCAGGAGGCCGGCTTCAAGGATTTCGAGGCGGTCGGCTGGTACGGCATCTTCGCACCGCATGGGTCACCGCCCGAGGTCGCGGCGCGGATCAATCCCGTCATCAACGCCTGGCTCAAGACCGATGCCGCACAGAAAGCGCTCGGCGATCTCGGCATGACCGGCGCCGGCGGCACGTCAAAGGACCTGACCGACTGGATCGCCAAGGAGAACGGCCGCTGGAGCGCCATTTTGCAGAAAGTCATTGTGCCGCAATAGGCGTCGGCTCTGCCCAGCGTTTCATTCGCCTCGCCGTCATGCCCGCACTTGTTGCGGGCACCCACGCCGTCGTGCGCTGGCACTTTCCAGAAAAGGGTACTCACCACGTTCTGAAACAACAACGCAGCATCATCGCGTGGATACCCGCGACAAGCGCGGGCATGACGGAGAGATGCAGTCAGTCGATGCGGTAGCGCTCCAATAACCCTTCATCGACAGTGATGCCAAGACCCGGCCCCTGCGGCACGGAGAAGGCGCCGTCGACGGGCGTCGCGATGGCGCCGATCGGATTGTTTTCAAGATCGGCGAAATAGAATTCGCACGCCGTCGTCTTCGGCATGGTCGCAAGTATGTGCAAGGTCGCTGCCAGTGCCGGCCCGAATAGCGGCGAATGCGGATGTAACTCCTTGCCCGCCGCATCGGCCATTTCAAGCGACGTGCGCATGGCAGTGATGCCGCCCATTTTTGCCACATCAGGCTGCAGGAAATCCACCGCCT
>JAQGJO010000372.1 GCA_028290595.1 Hyphomicrobiales bacterium
TCGAGATCGGCGTCATCCTATCCAGCGCGTGGAGTCTGCGCATGTTGACGCTTGAAGCCATCAAGGCGCTTATTCTTGGTGTAGTTGAAGGGTTTACAGAGTTTCTGCCGGTTTCCTCCACGGGCCACCTGCTGCTGATCGGGCATTTTCTGGGGTTCGAATCGAAGGGCAAGACCTTCGAGGTCCTGGTCCAGCTTGGCGCGATTCTGGCCATTCTGATCGTCTATTTCAAAAGGCTGCTGTCGATTCTGGTGGCCGTTCCCAGCGACAAGCGGGCGCGGAGTTTCGTTCTGGGCATTCTGATCGCCTTTCTGCCGGCGGCGATCATCGGCGCCCTGCTGCATAACTTCATCAAGGACGTACTGTTCAACCCGATGATCGTCTGCACCACGCTGATCGCCGGCGGTCTCATCCTGCTCGCCGTCGACGATCTGCCGATCAAGCAGAAATATACCGACGTGATGGATTATCCGCCGCTGATGTGCCTGAAGATCGGCCTGTTCCAATGCCTCGCCATGGTGCCCGGCGTGTCGCGCTCGGGCGCGACGATCGTCGGCTCGATGCTGCTGGGCGCCGACAAGCGGTCTGCGGCGGAATTCTCGTTCTTTCTGGCGATGCCGACCATGGCCGGGGCTTTCGCCTACGACCTGCTGAAAAGCTACAAGGATCTCGATTTCCACGATGTCACGCTCATCGGCATCGGCTTTGTCGCAGCCTTCCTCTCAGCGCTGCTCGTGGTGCGCGGGTTCCTGGCCTATGTGACACGGCACGGTTTTACGCCGTTTGCTTGGTGGCGCATCATCGTCGGCGTCATCGGCTGGATCGGTTTGTATTTCTATCCGGTGCGCTAAGGCCACGTCCGATGCGATGCATTGCTCAAAGCCCAAGGGCTTTCTTGATTTCTTTCATGAGCAGATACAGCACGAGCGGCTCGCCGGGCAACGGCACAAAATCAAAATGCTCAGTCGAGAATAGACTTTTCGCGCGCGAGGCGCGGCGTCGGGCGCGGTGGGGCGTCGAGCGCCGCATGAAAGGCCTGCCAATCCTTGGCGCTAAGAGTGATGATGCGGCGATCGGCCAGGATCTCGTCGGCTTTCGAGATGGCGCTTTCCAAAACGAAATTGCTGACATTCTTGCCGCTCGCCTTCGCAGCCGAGCGCAATAGGCGCTTAGCTGATGGCGTTAGGCGAATATCCACTTTCTCGGTTCTGTTGGTACGGGCTGCCATAATGATCCTCACTAGAGCTCCGGGCGATTCCTTCGGAATCGCCCGGAGCTCTATATTCTTTTGATACCGCATCTTTTTGGCGAAAAGCCGGTATCCACTTTTCGCACGATGTTTTAGGAATATATACTAGGGTATATGTCGGACAATGCCAAGACAACAGCCCACGCAAAGCCTGCGCTAAGGTACGCGGACGGCCTGCCGCCACCGCTGTCATCCCCGACGCCTGCGCAGCAGGCGAGCGGGGATCCAGTCCTGATGATTCAACTTATCACAGCCTGCGGTCCGACACATTCGCATCAACGCGACTGCGACGCCTGGTTTCCCGCTCGCGCTTCGCGCGTCGGGAATGACAGGGACTGCGGAGTGACGACGCCGATCACGGACAACCGTCAGCAGCAAGGAAGGCGGCATCCACTTCGCTGGAAAATGCTTTAGATTCGCTTATCCGTCGACGTGCACAGATCCGAGACCACGCATTTCTCGCATTCGGGCCGCACTGCCTTGCAGATGTAGCGGCCGTGCAGGATGAGCCAATGATGGGCGTGGCGGCGGAAGCGCTTCGGCACCGCCTTTTCCAGGCCCAGTTCGACTTCCAGCGGCGTTCGGCCCGGCGCGAGGCGCAGGCGATTGGCGAGGCGGAACAGATGCGTGTCGACGGCGATGGTTTCTTCGCCGAATGCGATATTGAGCACCACATTGGCGGTCTTGCGGCCGACGCCGGGAAGCTTTTCCAGTTCCTCGCGGGTGCGCGGTACTTCGCCGCCAAATTCGTCGATCAATTGCTGCGACAGCAAAATGACGTTCTTCGCCTTGTTGCGGTAAAGCCCGATGGTCTTGACGTAGTCGCGGACTTTTTCCTCGCCGAGCGCCAGCATTTTTCGCGGCGTATCGGCGATCGCAAACAGCGGCGTCGTGGCGCGGTTGACGCCGACATCGGTCGCCTGCGCCGACAGCACGACCGCCACCAGAAGCGTGAAAACATTGACATAATGGAGCTCGCCCTTGGGCTCCGGCGTATGTTCTTCCAGCCGCTCGAAAATTTTGTAGATCGTCTCCGCATCGACCGGCTTGGGAAGACGTTTGGCCTTTGCTCTCGGAATCGGTTTCAGGCCGGATTTTGCGCCTGCCGACGTCAGCGAAGCCTTGGTCAAGGTCTTGGCCGTTGCTTTGGCAACGCGGCGTTTCGGCGCGGCAAGGATGGGCTTTTTCGCGGGCATGATCGGCTTATACTAGACTGGATTTTAGGAGAGCGAGCGTCTTGGACGACCACAGCCCCTACGACACACAGATTTTCGCGCGCCGCATCCAGCCGCACCGCTCGCTCAACCGCAGCGGCTTCATGCGGCTGCTGATGATTTTCTCCATCATGTCGTTTTGCGTGACCATTCCCTTCGTCATCATCGGGGCCTGGCCGGTTGCCGGTTTCATGGGCATCGACGTGGCGATTTTCTATTTCGCCTTCCGCGCCAATTTCCGCGCCGCGCGGGCTTACGAGGACGTGATCGTCACGCCGCTCACCCTGCATATCGAAAAGGTCAGCCAGCGCGGCCAACGGCGGCAATGGCGGTTCAATCCGCAATGGGTGCGCCTGGAGCGGCAGGAGGACGAGGATTTCGGCCTGATCCGGCTGGCCCTGGTGTCGCGCGACCGGCGGATCGAAGTCGCCACCTGGCTGGCGCCGGACGCCCGGGCGGAATTCGCCGACGGCCTGTCGCGGGCGCTTGCCGAAGCCCGGCGCGGACCTACCTACAACTAGGTTTGCCTATAATCAGGCGTGAAAATAGCGGTTTTCGGGTGGCTTGCCGGGGATGGCGGGGGCAAGATGGCGGTATCAGAGGAATCTATACCATGACCTTGCAACACAATGCGCCCATTCTGGGCCAGACCATTTCGCTTCGAGCGCCCGGCAGTGTCGAAGTCCTCCCATCGAGCGAGGATTATCTGCGCATTCGCAGCGCCATCGAATATCTGTCGCTGAACTGGAAGGAACAGCCCTCGGTCGACGCGATCGCCGCCCATGTCGGCGTGTCGCCGTCGCATTTTGCGCATCTGTTCAAGCGCTGGGCCGGACTGACGCCGATGGCGTTTCTGCAGGCGCTGACGCTCGACCACGCGCGCAACCTACTGCGCGATTCAGCCTCCGTGCTCGACACGGCTTACGAAGTTGGGCTGTCGGGCCCGGGCCGCCTGCACGATCTGTTCGTCACCCATGAGGCGATGTCGCCGGGCGAATGGAAGAACGGCGGCGCCGGCATGACGCTGCGGTACGGCTACCATCCCTCGCCGTTCGGCACCGCCATCGTGATCGCCAGCGGCCGCGGCCTTGCTGGATTGGCCTTCGCCGATCCCGGCGAGGAGCCGGCCGCCCTCGCCGACATGCAGCGGCGCTGGCCGCGCGCGGCCTAGGTCGAGGACCGCGACGGTACCGCTGATCTCGCGCAGCGCGTGTTCGACAAGAACATGTGGCGCGCCGACCAGCCGCTGCGCGTTGTCCTCATCGGCACGGATTTCGAGGTCCGCGTCTGGGAAACCCTGCTGCGCATTCCTCTAGGCAAGGCGACGACCTATTCGACCATCGCGCGGCATATCGAATA
>JAQGJO010000392.1 GCA_028290595.1 Hyphomicrobiales bacterium
ACCACCAGGCCTACGCCTACCTCCTGGTGCACGACGTCATGAGTTTAACCAAGCAGGCGCAGCGCCGGCTCGACGCCATCCAGCAGATGGAAGAGCTGGGCAGCGGCTTCTTCCTGGCGATGCACGATTTGGAGATCCGCGGCGCCGGCGAAGTGCTGGGCGAGAGCCAGTCCGGCGAGATGCTCGAAATCGGCTTCCAGCTGTATTCGGACATGCTCAACGAAGCGGTGCGCTCGCTCAAGGCCGGCAAGGAACCCGACCTGGCGGCGCCGCTGGCGACTACCACTGAAATCAATCTGCACGTGCCGGCCCTGCTGCCGGCCGACTTCTGCGGCGACGTGCACGAGCGGCTGTCGATCTACAAGCGGCTGGCCAACTGCAACGAGCAGGGCAGGATCGACGACATGCAGGAAGAGCTGATCGACCGTTTCGGCAAACTGCCCGATCCGGTCAAGGCGCTGATCGAAACGCACCGCCTGCGGATTGCGGCCAAGACCGTCGGCATCGTCAAGATCGACGCCCATAGCGAGGCGGCCAACCTGCAGTTCATGGTCAATCCGCCCATCGACTCGATGCGCATCATCGCCCTGATCCAGAAGAACCGGCATATCAAGCTGGCCGGCCAGGACAAGCTCAAGATCACCGCCAGCATGCCCGACCTGGCCGCGCGCGTCACGCAAGTGAAGCAAACCATCAAACAACTCCTGGCGTAACGACGCCCTACACTCATGACGATGAACCTGGTTTTGCAGGGCCCGAGCGCGCCCTTGCCTGTCCTTCACCACCTTGCGGCACTGGCCCGGCCGGCGCGCGTGACGCCGCTCGGCGCACATGCCCTGCGCTGCGAGCAGGTCGCGTATTCCGAGGCGCTGCGGCAAACCGTCGAAGCGGCCGCCGCCGAGGTGCAGCTCGATGCCACCTTCATCAACGCCGGACGCAAGCTGTCGGATTTCAAACTGGTGGCGATGGACATGGATTCGACCCTGATCACCATCGAATGCATCGACGAGATCGCCGACATGCAGGGGCTCAAGCCGCAAGTGGCCGAGATTACCGAAGCGGCGATGCGCGGCGAGCTCGAATTTGCCGAAAGCCTGACGCGCCGCGTGGCGCTGCTCAAAGGGCTGGACGCCGCCGCGCTGCAGCGCGTGTATGACGAGCGCCTCAACATTTCGATGGGCGGCGAAGCGATGCTGGCCGCGGTCAAGGCGGCTGGCCTGAAGACGCTGCTGGTGTCGGGCGGCTTTACCTTTTTCACCGAACGCCTGCAGGCGCGGCTCGGGCTCGATTTCGCGCACGCCAACGTGCTCGAAGTCGATGCCGGCAAGCTGACCGGGCGGGTGGCCGGCGGCATTGTCGACGCACAGGAGAAAATGCGTACCGTACAGCGGGTGTGCGCCGAAATGGGCATCGACCCGCAACAGGCGATCGTGATGGGCGATGGCGCCAACGACCTGCAGATGATGTCGGTGGCCGGCCTGTCGGTGGCGTTCCGCGCCAAGCCGGTGGTGCGCGCGCAGGCCGACGTCGCCCTCAATTTTGCCGGCCTTGACGGACTGATCACCATCCTCGCGTGAGCCGGTGGAATCGGTGGCGTACCGCAGGGCGGGTTTCGCCCGCGCACGCGGATTCTCACGTTTCGTTTCCGCGTGTATCAACACTTGCAGCAATTGTAACAAAGCTGTAATTTCGTTGGCGGGATAAACGAAAAGTTCATATAGTACGAGTATATGAAGCAGGAGGATTTCATGAAAACGTTCTTGGCTGTGATTTCGCTGGCGGCGCTCGGCGGTTGCGCTGTGGCGCCGCCCGGCCCCGCTTACTACGGCACCCGGCTGGCCCAGCCGGCCGACCCCAGCCAGTGGCATGTGGTGTCGGTCACCCCGGTCGCGCCCGGCACCGGCGAGCGCGTGGCATCCTCGTCCGGTTCGAGCGTCCAGTACACGTCCGACCCGGTCGCAGTCAGCCAGCCGGTGTACGTGCCGCAACCTGTGTATGTACCGCAACCGGTGTATGTGCCTGAGCCGTATTACACCTACCCGCCCGTGTCGATCGATCTCGGCCTGGGCTTCGTTTTCGGCCGCGGCTGGGGCGGTGGACACCGCGGCTGGGGCGGTGGACGCGGCGGCTGGGGCGGCGGACGCGGCTGGGGTGGCGGAGTCGGCATCGGCAGCCACTGGCACCGTTAAGCCCGGCATTCGGGCTATTATCCGTTCAATATCCGCACTATTTCGGGGAGGCCGCACGCCTGCGGCCATCCTTTCCTCCTGAGCCACATTCTTGTCTTTCATACTACTGTTTCCTTACGTTTTGCTTACGTAGTTGCATGCTGCGTCGCGTCACAGCAAACGATTGCTGAGCTGTCAATGCTCCCCTACAATGGTCGATCGATGGGGGCGGTCGATCCAGCGTACGGCACTATAAAAAAACCAACGGAGACAACACATGAATTTCAAATTGAAGGCAATTGTTGCGGGAGTTG
Source organism: Hyphomicrobiales bacterium (assembly GCA_028290595.1). The sequence goes on from JAQGJO010000392.1 coordinate 2,483, forward strand.
CACTGGGTTTTTCGATGTCCGGCATGGCGGCCGAACCGATCAAGATCGGCGTAGCCGGGCCCTTTACCGGCGGCTCGGCGCCGATGGGCGTGTCGATGCGCGACGGCGTCAAGCTGGCGGCGGCGGAGATCAATGCCAAGGGCGGCGTCCTCGGTCGCCAGCTGCAGCTGGTCGAACGCGACGACGAAGCCAAGAATGAGCGCGGCGTCCAGATCGCCCAGGAGCTGATCAACAAGGAAAAGGTCGTCGCCACCGTCGGCTATATCAACACCGGCGTCGCGCTGGCGTCGCAGCGCTTCTACCAGGAAGCCAAGATCCCGGTCATGAACAACGTCGCGACCGGCTCCATCGTCACCCAGCAGTTTGCGAAAGAGCCGGAGAACTACATCTTCCGCAACGCCGCCAACGACACCATCCAGTCCGCGATTATCGTCGAAGAA
>JAQGJO010000451.1 GCA_028290595.1 Hyphomicrobiales bacterium
CGGGCCGAACGAAATATTGGGCACGAAATGCCCATCCATAATATCGACATGGACGAGATCGCCGCCGGCTTCCATCACCGCGCGTACATCCTCGCCGAGATGGGAGAAATCGGCCGCCAGAATGGAAGGCAGGATTTTGAGCGGGCGCATGGCAATCGTTCCGGTGGCAAGGGTTCCTAGATCAGGCGGACAATAGGGCCGTGCCGCATCATGGCAAGACCCCCAGGTCCATTAGACCCGCCGCAATTGCCTTTTTCCGCTGGATTCAAGCCTCGACGAGCCCCGCCCGTTCCTTCTCGATCAAGTCGTCCATGATCCGGCGGAACCGCACCGGCCCCGCATCGACCTCCAGAAAAACTGGTTTGCGCTTATCGACGGCGGTGTCGTCCATATTGCGCTGCTGGCCTTCGATCATCACCCGGTCCTGCGCGTCGAAGGCTTCGTGCCGCAGTTCCGACAGCAGCACGCGCAATTCGCTGTCGATCGGCTCGCCCCAGGCGCGTGGATTCTGGCGCACGGCGGCAAAGTGATAGAGCGTCGTGGTTTCCGTTTCCGGCGTCAGGAAATGCGCGCCGAACACGCCGGTGCCTTCGCTGCGCGATCCACCGGGCGTCGTCGCGCCGGTGTCGTTGAGCAGGCAGCCGGGCAGGTCCCAGCGGATGTCGGCCCAGATGTCGACGGCGGCGCCATCGCGGCGGAACAGAAGATCGTAAAGCCGCGGCGGCGGCACGGTCCCGTTGAAGCGCGATACTTTCAGCGTAGTGCCGGTCTGCTCCATGTTGATCTTCGCAGCTACCATCTCTTCATTGCCGAGCACGCCTTCATGCAGAATGGTGGCATGGCTGAGATCGAGCAGGTTCTCGGTGATGCGATAGTAATGCGCCTTCATGCGCATCCATTCGCGCTTTGAGACCACGGCAGGATCGGCTGTATCGAACAGGCTGAAGTCCGGAATGTCGGCAGGGTTGCCGGGCCCGTCACCCATCCACACCCAGATCAGCGTATGCTTCTCGATGGCCGGATAGGACCTGACGCGCGCGCCGGGTGGAATGCGGCCCGAGGCATGCGGGTTGCGCACGCAGGCGCCTTCGCCGTCGAACTCGAGGCCGTGATATTGGCAGCGCAGCCTGTCGCCGATGATCTTGCCAAGATGCAGCGGCGCATAGCGATGCGGGCAGGCGTCCGCGAGCGCATGAATATCGCCTTGCGAAGAACGATAGAAGACCAGCGGCTCGTCAAGAATGCGTTGCGGCTTGGGCGTGTCGGCGAGGTCTTGCGCCCACATCGCCACATACCAGGCATTGCGTAGAAACGGCATTGCGTCCTCTCCGTGCACTTAGCGTTTTGACGTATAGTCAGCAGAAGCCCTCATCCTGAGGAGCGCCTGAAAGGCGCGTCTCGAAGACGGGGGCGTCACGCCGCAGTCGTTTAAAACTTGCGGTTCCATCTAACGCCGCTCACCACGATCTCTCACACGCCCCGTCCTTCGAGACGCAACGCTGGCGCGTTGCTCCTCAGGATGAGGGCTTCTGGGTGCATGTTACCGGTTGCAATCAACTATTCGGTGGCCATGAGGCATTTATCAGTCAGGCTAGGTAGGAGTTTCGCTGTCGTAAAGCGCCTGCGAGCAGCTTGCTCACAGTGCGATACGATATTTTGCAGGCATGGCTTTGTCCGGGTCTGGCGCTACCGCTGAGCCATGCTAGCCTGACGCCAGTAACGGTTGACCTGGGAGGGATCATGATCGTCAGGGCATTGGCACTCGCGTGCGCAGGTTTTTCATTTGCGTCTGTCGCGTCTGCGCAAACTGCGTCCACCTGGCCGCAACGTACAGTCACGCTGATCGTCTCGCAGGCGGCGGGCGCCAGCCCCGATGTGATGGCGCGGCTTATCGCCGACAAGCTGAGCAGGGAGCTCAATCAAGGCGTCATCGTCGAGAACAAGCCTGGCGGCGGCAATGTCGTTGGCGCGGTCGCGGCTGCGCGCGCGGCGCCCGATGGGCAGACATTCTTCTTCGCCACATCGGCGGCGCTCGCCAACAATGTCTTCATGATGAAAGACCTGCCCTACGATCCGGTGAAGGATTTCGCGCCGGTGGCGCTGGTGACGCGTAGCAATCAGGTGATCGTGACGACACCCGACCTGCCGGTGAAAACTCTGTCCGAGCTTGTCGCGCTGGAGAAAGCCTCGCCGGGCAAATATTCGCTTGGCGTCGACGGTCCCCGCAATCTTGCCGGCGTCACCGCGCAAGCCTTGAACAAGCGCACCGGCACGACATTCGTTCTGGTGCCTTATCCCAATATCAACAATGCGGTTCAGGATACGATCGCCGGGCGGTTGCAGGTCGGCGTGTTCTCCGTGTCGATCGTCGAAGCGCAGATCCGCGCCGGCACGATGCGCGCCATCGCCATGGCCTCGGCCAAGCGCGTCTCCGCCTTTCCAGATCTGCCGGCGGCGGGCGAGACCATCCCCGGTTTCGATTTCGCCGGCTGGTTCATGCTGATGGCGCCCACCGGCACGCCAACCGACATCATCACCAAGATGAACGCCGCGATCGATCGTGCCACGCGCGACAGCCAAGTGCGCGAAATGGCGCCCAAGCTCGGCTTCGACATCAATCCCGCAGGAGTCGGTTCGCCCAAGGACGCGGCGAACTTCCTTGGCGAACAGCTCGCTCTGTGGGAAAAGACCACCAAGGAACTGGGGATCGAACAGCAATAGTGAGGAGATGGAGCCACGATATCTGCGACAACTGGCGGAAATCGTCGAACTGGGCTCGCTGTCGCGCGCCGCAGAGGCGCTCCATCTTACCCAGCCCACGCTCAGCCGTAATATGAAAAGCCTGGAGGCGCATGTCGGTGCGCCTCTGCTGAAGCGCGGCCGCTATGGCGTCTCCCCCACGGTGATCGGCGCGGCGCTGGCGCGCCAGGGGCGCATGATCCGCGATGCCATGGCGCAAGCGGAAGGTGACGTTGAGCAGTGGCGGCAAGGACAGGATGGCAAGCTGCGTGTTGCCATCGGCGCCATGCTGGCGCGCTCGATCGTGCCCGGGTTCGTCAGCCATATCCTGCGCTCGAAATGGAATGTCGGCCTGCGCATTTCCGTCGACGGCGCCGAGCGACTGCTCGACCGATTGCGGCGTGCCGAACTCGATGTGGTGCTGTCCCCGACGCAGATCCATTATGCGGCCGATGATCTGATTCAGGATTTCATGTTCGAGGATCATATCGGCCTGTTCGCCAGCCACAGGCATCCGCTGGCGCGCCGCCGTCTGGTGAGTGCGGACGATCTCGCCGCAGCCACCTGGGCGACGGTGGGTGTTCTGTCGGGCGCGCGCGACACGACGCGGGAAATTCTGTCTCGCGTCGGCGTCGATGGCACTCGGACGGCGATCGAATTTTCCGGCGATATTTCGATGGCGCTCAATCTGGTCGATAGCGGCGCTTATCTGATGGCAGCGCCGAGTTTCCTGATGCGCCATCTCGATGATCCCAGGCGCTTCGTCGAACTGCCGTTCAAGGCCGAGATGCCACGCCGGGATGTGGCGATGTGGCGGCGTCAGGACATGAAGGACCATCCGCTGATCGATGAGTTCAAGGGGCGTTTCCAGGCCTACGTCCGAGGCCTCACCGACAGTCGCCCCGCCTAAGATATACGTTTTTGGTATGATTGACGTGATTATTGTTGTTTTCGAATAAATAAAATCCCCCCACACTCTCCGTTCAAACAGGGACTGGGGAGAGCAAGGATGATGATGCCAAAAATCGCCGCGGCCATGGTCTGGCTGGCGGGTTCCCTGGCCGTTGCCGCGCAGTCGCCACTTGAGCAGATTCCACCAGGCCCGATCACAATCATCGTGCCGCTGGCGCCCGGCGGCCCTGCCGACGCCATCGCCCGCATTCTGGGCGAGCGTCTGGGCCGGAACATCAAGCGCTCGATCATCGTCGAGAATCGCACCGGCGCCGCCGGCAATGTCGGCGCCTCCTTCGTCGCCAAATCGGCGCCTGATGGGCTGACCTGGCTCTTCTGTCCGGACTCGATCGTGACCGTGAATCCGCTTGTTTATAAATCGCAGGGGTTCGATGCGGTCACCGATCTTATCCCTGTCGCCAAGGTCGGCCAGAACCTCCTGCTGCTCGCCGTCAACGCCAAGACCGTTCCGGTCACAAGCTTCAAGGAACTGGTTGAGTACGGCAAAAGCCACGACCTGAATTTCGGCTCGGCCGGCATCGGCTCGCCGGGCCATCTGGCGCTCGAATATCTCAAGATGGTGAGCAGTCTACGCGCCGTTCATGTGCCCTATCGTGGTGCGGCCCTGGCTTTGCAGGATCTGCTCGCCGGCAATATTCAGGCGAGCTTCATCACCGCGGGTGTTCTTATTCCGCATGTGAATTCGGGCGCGCTGCGGGCGCTGGCGGTGTCGGCGAACGAACGCGTCCGCTTCGTGCCCGACGTGCCGACAGCGGAAGAAGCGGGCATCAAGGGCTTCGAGGCGCGCTTCGTCAATTACATGTTCGCGCCAAAGGGGATGAAGCCGGAATTGCGTTCAGCCTTCGGCAATGCCGTTCTGGAAGCGTTGAAAAATCCCGAGGTGGGCGCCCGCATCGAACAGCAGGCGACGGACCCGATCGGCGGCGACGAAGCCTCGTCTATCGCCCAGATTGCGCGCGACCGCCAGAAATGGAGTGAGGTCATCGCCAAAGCTGGTATGAAGATGGAATAATGCGGATCGCCGTTGGCGATCCACCTGAGAAGACGACCGGAAACGCTCTTACGAGGTCTTAAATGTCGCGTCCCAACTTTCTGTTTTTCATCACCGACCAGCAGCGCGCCGACTATCTCGGCTGCGCCGGCCACCCCATCGTCAAGACGCCGCATATCGACAGCATCGCCGCTACCGGCACGCGCTTCGACAGGTTCTATGTGGCGTCACCCGTGTGCATGCCCAATCGCGCCTCCTTGCTGACCGGCCGTTATCCAACGGCGCACGGCCTGCGGCACAATGGTTGCGACCTATCGTATCGGGCCAACACATTCACCGATGTGTTGCGCGCCGGCGGCTACAAGACCGCGCTCATCGGCAAGAGCCATGTGCAACCGATGACCGGCATCGATGCGCAGAAGCGCTACAAGCCTGACGACATCGGCGCCGTCAAGGAAGCCTGGAAGGACGATCCGGCCGACTACGACAACGAAGACCCGTCGCGCTATAAGAGCAACGAGCTCTACGAGTTCAAGCTGCCCTACTACGGCTATGACCACGTCGACATGGTCACCGGTCATGGAGACCAGTGCAACGGTCACTATTATCAATGGCTGCGGTCGAAGACCAATCAGGCCGACATCTGGCGCGACCACAAGAACCAGCTCGCGCATGATTACGTCTGCCCGCAGGCGATCCGTACGCCGATCCCTGAAGAGCTCTATCCGACCTCCTTCATTCGCGATCGCGCCGTCGATTATATCGAGAGCACGAAGAACGACGATCAGCCGTTCTTCGCCTTCGTGTCGTTTCCCGATCCGCATCATCCATTCACGCCGCCCGGCAAATACTGGGACATGTACGACCCGAAGGATTTTCATCCGCGTCTGCCCTATGAGGCGCACAAGAATCCGACGCCGCCGATGCGCTGGCTGCACGAGCGCTGGCAGGAGGGCAAGCGGATGGCCACTTCGCAGGAGGCCTTCATGGCCGACGAGCGCGAAACCCGCGAGGCGATGGCTTTGTCCTGCGGCATGATCACGATGATCGACGACGCCATCGGCACGGTGATCGATGCGCTCAAGGCCTCGGGCAAGTATGAGAACACGGTGATTGTGTTCAATTCCGATCACGGCGATTATCTCGGCGACTTCAACCTGATGTTGAAGGGCGCCATCATGCTCGACTCGATCAACCGTGTGTCCTTCATCTGGTCGGACCCGCAGGACCGCGCGCCGCGCCTGTCGCATGCTCTGTCCTCGACGGTCGATCTGGCGCCCACCATCATCGAACGCGCCGGGCTGAAACCCTATTGGGGCATTCAGGGCAAGAGCCTGGTGGGCAACATCGCTGGCTCGCACGATCTGCGCGACGGTCTGGTGGTCGAATACGAGGACACGCAGCCGCGCATGGGCTTCGAGACGTCCGCCGTGGTGCGCACCCTGATCACCGCCGACCATCGCCTCACCCTCTACAAGGGCCTGACCTGGGGCGAGCTTTACGATCGCCGCGCGGACCCGGACGAGACCCACAATCTGTGGGATGACGCCGGTTCTGCGGCGGTGCGTGCGCGGCTGACGGAGCAACTCCTGCAGGAACTGCTCGAAAACGTCGACAAGAGCCCGCATGCCCGCCGGAGAGCATAGGCAAGGGCATAGGTCATGCAAAATCGCGCTGCGATTTTGCGAAAAAATGTCGTATGCAGCCTATGAATTGAGAATGGCCTCTTTTCTGGCTGGATGATTCTGCGTGGCCGGGCATTCTGTGTCCGGACATGCTCCTGTGGAAAAAATGAACAGCGACAAACAGGCGGTGCCGGTTGCACCGGGAGAGAACCGTATCATCTGGGGCGTAGCGATCGCCCAGTTGATCGGCGTCGGCGTCCTGTTTCACTCCTTCACTTTGTTTCTCAAGCCGCTCAATGCGGAATTCGGCTGGACTGCGTTTGAAGTCACGTCGGCGTTCACCCTGGCGCTGTTCGTTGCCGACGTGGTCGCCATTCCCATCGGCTACCTGATGGACCGCCGCGGCGGCCGGATCATCATGACGATGGGGGCCGTCATCGGCGCTGCTGCGCTGTTTACGGCATCCCGGATCAGCAATCTCACCGAGTTCAATCTGGCCTTCATCGGTGTCGGCGTCGCGCAATCCATGTTGCTCGGCAATATCCCCGCATCGGTCATCGCGGCCAATGTGCGCGATTATCGACGCGGCCTCACCTATGTCGCCATCATCGGCGGGCTGTCCTCGGCGGTCGCCGCACCGATCGTCAGCGTCATCATCAGCCAGTACGGCTGGCGGGCGGGCCTGATGGCTTTGGCCGGCATTCTCATCCTCGGGCCTGGCCTGCTCTGCGCCATTGCGTTGCGTGGCACCGTCGGCAGTCGCACCGAAGAATTCGCGCGGCGCAAGCTGGCGATCTCCGAAGGCAAACTGCCATCGGCAGCGCAGGGCGGCACCTCGCCGTTGCGCAGCGCCCTGCGAACGCGCGCCTTCTGGGCGCTGACCGTCGCTTTCAGTGTGCATTGGTATGTGATGTCCGGCATCAGCGTGCATCTGGTGCCGCTGCTCGACGAACGCGGCCTGTCGACCGGCCTCGCGGTGACCATTTTCGCCCTGACTGGCCCAGCCGCCGTCGTCGGGCGCCTGATCATGCATGTGTTCGATCCGATGGGCTCTGCCCGCCGCACGGGTCGTCTTGCCTTCCCGATCTTCGCTTGCGGCATGCTGATTTTGATCTTCGCCGCCGCCTTCGGAGCGACCGGCCACTTCATTTTCGCCTTCGTGCATGGCGCGGCGGGCGGCGTCATCATGATCGTGCGCCAGACCGTCATCGCCGAGATTTTCGGCCTGCGCGGCTACGCCGCGATTTCCGGCGCGATGAGCACCGTGTCGATCCTGCCGCGCACCATGTCGCCGGTGACGCTGGCGCTGCTGCGCGACAGCTTCGGCGGCTATCAGCCGGTGCTGTGGTTTCTGTTCGGCTTGATCCTGCTCGGCACGCTGGCCTATTTCATCGGCACGTCGTCAGATCGCCGTCGCCCGGCGCATTGAACAGAGCATTTTCAAGCGAAGTGGACGCCGGTTCGCGTGAAGAAAATGCGTTCTTGAACCAACTAACCGGATCCGTCAGGCCACCTTGTCGTTGCCAAAACCGTTCGTCGGCGCAGCGCCTTTTAGGCCGGCCATGCGCATGACCTTGCCGAAGGCGCGCAGCGAGAACGCCAGCAGCAGCGGCATCGAATGGCGGCAATAGGCAAGTTTGCGGACATAAGTCTCGATGCGCCAGGTGGCCCATGTGCCACTGGCAAAGAAAGCCACATCGCCGGGTCGCAGCATCCGCACCGTGCCGTCCTCGGCCGTCACCTCGACGGAGCCTTCGAGCACATGCACGGTTTCATCGACGCCGAAATACCAGCGGAATGTCCCCGCCGTACAATCCCAGGCAATGCAGGTGGAGGCGCCATCGGCGCTGCGAAAAATTTCGGCCGCACGGGCCTGCGGCGCGCCGACGAGAATCCAGTTCGCATCAATGGGCGCTGATTTCAGCTCGACTGAATCGAGGGCTGCGGCGGCGAACGGTCCTGACGACATAATGCTACGGCCTCCTGTTTGGAGGCATCATGCCGGTCAAAACTTCACGAAAGCTCAATCCCGGTATTCGGCCGGAATTTTGCGAATGGCGTCGACCGCATTGGTCATGGCGCTGCAGAAGTCGTTCTTGTCCGCCTCGGTCTCGTATTCGATCTTGGCGTAGACTTCGTCGAGCGTATCGGCCGACAGGGCCAGCTTCTTCTCGACAAAGGTGATGGCGTCTTCCAGTTGCACCATTTCGCGACCGCTCGGCTGCACCTGGTCGCAGCGATCGATGGCGAGATCAAGCCGGTAGAGATCGGTCAGGAGTTCGCGCCAATTGGTGTCTTGGGAGTTGTCCTGAGCAAAGGCGGGCGCCGCGGTAAACAGCAGCGTTCCGAGGATCGCAATTTTTGCAAGTTGCCTCATTTTTCCGCTCCGTGACTATATTTGGCGAGATAACATCAAGAGTGCGGCGCAACAATGGCAAAACCGCCATAGTGGCGGTTAAGGCAAGCAAAGGCTGGGCCAATAGGTGATCAGCTCGTATGTCGACCATTCTGGTTAACAAAACGTTGCTGCCAGCCGGGTTTGCTGCCGGCGCCAGTCCCAGAACCCGCTGAATAGATAGCGCGCGCAATCGCGCGGGCCAGGCAATCGGCCGCCAACGCGCCGATTTCGACCTGATCGAGAAGGCTGGGCTCGCGTGTAGCGCGCCCAGTGGAGGCGGCAAAGATGAGATCGCCGTCCATGGCCGCATGCGAGGGCCGTAGCGCGCGGGCCATGCCGTCATGGGCGACGACGGCGAGGCGCTTCGCCTGCGCCTTCGATAGGCTGGCGTCGGTCGCGACCACGGCAATGGTGGTGTTTTCGAGTTTCGGCGGCGCCGGCGCGCCTTTAAGCTGCAGCGCCAGATGCGCCGTCGCAAAGCCTGCCGGCAGACCGAGCCCACCGAATTCGCCGTCGCGTTCATAGGGCGCCGCCCAGAAATGCGGACCATCGCCGACTGTGGCGCTGCCGATCGCATTCACAGCCACCAGCGCGCCGACGACAAAGCCCGCGCTCGTGCAGGCGCTCGCCGATCCCAATCCGCCGCGCAGATTGGCGGTCGTCGCGCCGAACCCGGCGCCGATCGAGCCGATGGAAAAATCTTTCGCCGCTGCGGCCGCCGCAGTGTAGCCAAGCTCCCAGTAGGGCGGTTTACGGCCCCAGTTCTTGTCGCCGCCATTGATGAGATCGAACAGGATCGCGCCCGGCACGATCGGGACCCGCACGTCGCCGACGGCAAAGCCGCGTCCCTGTTCGCGCAGCCAGCCCTGCACGCCGCCCGGCGCATCGAGGCCAAAGGCCGATCCGCCGGAGAGGACGAGGGCGTCGACCTTCTCGACCGTCATGTCGGGTTCCAGCAGCGCGCCGTCGCGCACGCCGGGCGCGCCGCCATGAATGGCGATCGAAGCCGTGGCGGGCTCTTCGAAAATCAGCGCGGTGACGCCGGAAACGAGCTTTTCGTCATGGGCATTGCCGACGAGCACGCCGGATACGTCCGAAATCAGGTTCAACACGTTTCACGCTCCATCACGTGGTTGAGAGACGGGACTATGCCGCTTTGCGCCGCCCGCCCGTTGGCTCTATGCAATGCCTACTAATTGGGCCAACCGGATCAATAATGTCGTCTGATGTATCGCTTCCCGCAGCGCTGATCGCAGGCCTGCTGTCGTTTCTCAGCCCGTGTGTTCTGCCGCTCGTGCCACCTTACCTGACCTTCATCGCCGGTACGACCGTCGAGGAACTGGCGGACGGCGGACCCAGCCGGGCGCGGCGCGATGTCGCGCTGGCGGCCGTTCTGTTCGTGCTCGGATTTTCAACCGTCTTCGTTGGCCTGGGTGCGACGGCCTCGGTGTTCGGCCAGGTGATTCGTCAGTATCTGGGGACGTTGTCGCTTGTGGCGGGCATCGTCATCATCGCCATGGGCCTGCATTTTCTCGGCGTCTGGCGGCTGGCTTTCCTCTATCGCGAGGCCCGCGTGGAGGTGAGCAAGCCTATCGGCCTGTGGGGCGCCTATGTGATGGGCCTCGCCTTCGCCTTCGGCTGGACGCCTTGCATCGGCCCGATACTGGCGGCGATCCTGACGGTCGCCGGCAGCGAGGATACGGCCGGGCGTGGCGCGCTGCTGCTGGCGGTCTACTCAGCAGGACTTGGCATTCCTTTCCTGATCGCGGCCATCGCCATCGAGCCCTTCATGGGCTTTCTCGGCAAGTTCAAACGCCATCTCGGCACGGTGGAAAAAGTCGTCGGCGTGCTGCTGGTGGTCACCGGCATAGCCTTCCTCACCGGCAGCCTGCAGACCATGTCCTTCTGGCTGCTGGAGACATTTCCAGGATTGGCGACGCTGGGCTGAATACAAAAATGCCGGCGATGTCTCGCCGGCATTTTGTTCCTGTAGATAGCGGTTGATCAGCCGCTCACATCTCTTCGAAGGTGAGCTTGCCGTCGGCGCCCTTCCTCCACATGTACATGACATAGTCAGAATCGGTGCGGTCACCCTTTGCGTCGTATGAAATATTGCCGATCACCGTGTCGAACACTTTGCCGGAGTGCATGACGTCGGCGACCTTCTTCGCATCGGTGGTCTTGGCGGTTTCGATCGCCTGTTTGAGAATCTGCACCGCCGCATAGCTGTAGAGCGTGTAGGATTCCGGATTGATCTTCTTGTCTGCGAATTTCTTCACGATGGCGGCAGCGCCGGGGCGCTTGGTCGGATCGGGGCCGTAGGTCATCAGCGTGCCCTCGACGCCAGGGCCGCCGACGGCGGCATATTCGGCAGAGGCGATGCCGTCGCCGCCGAGCAGAACCGCATTGACGCCCTGATCGCGCATCTGGCGGACGATGAGGCCGCCTTCGGTATGCAATCCGCCCCACATCACCACCTCGACGCCCAATTGCTTGAGCTTCGACACCAGTGCGGAGAAGTCCTTCTCGCCGACATTGACGCCTTCATACAGCACCTCGGTGACGCCGAGCGCATTCATGGCTTTCTTCGTCTCGTCGGCCAGGCCCTTGCCGTAAGTCGTCTTGTCGTGAACGACGGCGACTTTCTTGCCCTTGAATTTCTCGGCGATGTATTTGCCGCCGACCGCGCCCTGCTGGTCGTCGCGGCCGCAGGTGCGGAAGACGTTCCACATCTTGCGTTCGGTGAACGTCGGGTTGGTCGAGGCCGGCGTGATCTGCAGGATGCCGTTTTCCTGATAGATTTCGGACGCCGGGATCGAGACGCCGGAATTGAAGTGACCGACGACGAACTTGACGCCGTCGCCGACGAATTTATTGGCGACCGAGACGCCTTGTTCCGGCCGCGACGCGTCGTCGCCGACGAACAATTGGATTTTCTGCCCCATGATGCCGCCCGAGGCATTCAGGTCCTCGACCGCCTGTTCGACGCCGTTCTTCAACTGCGCGCCAAATGCGGCGGAACCTCCGGTGATCGGCCCGCCCACGGCGAGCTTGATCTGGGCCTGCGCCATGCCGCCCGTCGCCAGAGCAGCAGCCAATACAGCAATGCCCAACCATGTTTTCTTCATTTACAGTCCCTCCGGATGAAGCCGCTGCCGTCAGCCCTTATGGCGAGACGAACCATCGGCAAGACGGCTACAGAATGAATATTTCCCTGAATTGGTCTGGAAGTCATCATCAAACATTGCAGGTAAAGAACGAAACATTGCAGACAAAGCACGCATTTCGTGCAGATCGGCTGCCGGTACTACACGCGGTCGCGTGCAAAGCCATATTGCCGCGACATCTGGCGGGATCGCGTGATCATATAACCGGCAATCGCCACCACCATGAGCACGGCAAAAATGACGCCGTAGAATCGCAAAGCCATCGCCAGCTTGGCAAAGTCCAGCTGCATGGCGGCGTTGGCGATCTCGGTCATCGGCACTGCGACTTCGTGAAACAGCACGTAATGCAGGAAGCCGACGGCGGCAGCGAGCACCAGCATATAGGGCAGGGCCTGCCATAACGGCCGCCAGGTCAGGGCCAGCGAGCGGCCGGCGGCATAGGCTGCCGCGCCACCAAGCACGACCGTCAGACCCAGAAAGGTCCACGGCGCCAGCGGCGATGCGACGTAAAGCAAGCCTTCCATCAGTGCCCGCCTTCGAGATAGGCGGCGCGTATCTCCGGACGCGCCAGAAGCTCCGCGCCGGTGCCCGACATGGTGATGCGCCCGTTAACGATAACGTAGCCGCGATGGGCGAGCCGCAGCGCATGATAAGCGTTTTGCTCGACCAGAAAAACGGTGAGGCCGTCGCGATTGAGTTCGCGGATGACGTCGAAAATCTGCTTCACCACCAGCGGCGCGAGGCCGAGCGAGGGTTCGTCGAGCAGCAGCAGGCGTGGCCGCGTCATCAAGGCGCGGGCGATTGCCAGCATCTGCTGTTCGCCGCCCGACAGAGTGCCGCCGCGCTGGCTCAGGCGTTCCTTGAGGCGCGGAAAAATCGTGAACACCCGTTCGAGATCGCCGGCGGTGGACGATGGATCGCCCAGCGCCGCGCCCATCAGCAGATTTTCGTAAACGGTCATGCGCGCGAAAATCCGCCGGCCTTCGGGCGATTGCGCGATGCCCATCCGCGCGACTTCATGGGCGGGCAGGCCGGCGATGTCGCGGCCCTCATAGATGATCTGGCCCTTGCGGGCGCGCGGCGTGCCGAAGATCGTCATCATCAGGGTCGACTTCCCGGCCCCGTTGGC
>JAQGJO010000484.1 GCA_028290595.1 Hyphomicrobiales bacterium
AGATGGCGGAGCGCGGGTTCTTTGACATGGTGTTTGTCGCCGACGTCTTCTCGTTGACGCCTGACGGCATGCGCGCCGATTCGTTTCGGTTCGAGCCGATTACGCTGCTCTCCGGGCTGGCGATGACGACGAGCAAGATCGGGCTCGTGGCGACGGCGACGACGTCTTTTAACGAGCCTTACAATGTCGCTCGAAAGTTTGCCTCGCTCGACCATATGAGCAACGGCCGCGCGGGGTGGAATATCGTGACGTCGTCGTCGCCGCTCGAGGCGTTCAACTTCGGCCTCGAGGAGCATCTCAATCATGCGGAGCGCTACCGCAGAGCCCATGAGTTCGTCGACGTCGTGCGCGGGCTTTGGGATAGCTGGGACGATGATGCGATTGGCATCGACAAGGCCGAGGGGATTTTCTTCGACCCTGAGAAGATGCATATGCTCAATCATAAAGGGGCTCACTACAAGGTTCGCGGCCCGCTCAGCATTCCGCGCAGCCCGCAAGGCCACCCCATTCTTGTCCAGGCTGGATCATCGGAAGACGGCAAGAGCCTGGCCGCCGAATTCGCCGAAGTGATTTTCACGATCCAGCGGGATCTTGCCGAGGCGCAGGCGTTTTATGCCGACGTCAAGGCAAAGGCCGTTTCCTTCGGCCGCGACCCGCAGCATGCGCTCATCATGCCTGGTGTCTTGCCGATCGTCGGGCGCACGCGGCAGGAGGCGCAGGACCGTTACGAGCAATTGCAGGCGCTGATCCATCCGCAAGCCGGGCTGGCGGCGTTGTCGCGCACGCTTGGCGCCGACCTGACCGGCGTCGATGTGGATGGCCCATTGCCCGACATCACCGGCGCCAAATTATTAGAGACCCGGGCGCTTGGCATGGTGCAGACCGCGCGTCGCGATGGGCTGACCGTCCGTCAGGTGTACGAGCGCCTGGTGGTGTCGAAAGGCCACCGCATCGTCATCGGCACCGCAGCGGACATCGCCGACACGTTGCAGGAGTGGTTCGAGGCCGGCGCCGCCGATGGGTACAACATCATGCCGGCTAACATGCCGAACGGTCTCACCGATTTCGTTGAGCTTGTCATCCCGGAACTGCAGCGCCGCGGTCTGTTCCGCAATGCCTATCGCGGCAATACGCTGCGCGACCATCTGGGTTTGCCGAGGCCGGCCGATCTAGCGACGCCCGTTTCGCTGGAACAGACGGCCGCTCGCGTCGGTTAACGGTCACGCAACGGCTCCTGGATTCCCGCCGCCGGCCGCACGGTCACTCATAGACCAACTGGATGAGCGCCATAAACGGTTTCATCGATGACAGGGAGATAGATCTGGCATTTGATTGCGAGCGTCTCATCCGCTTTCAAGGATTGCCATGGTCAACGGTTCGATCGCATCCCGTCGCAACGTCTTAAAATTAGGCGCTGGCGCCCTCGCGATAGGCGCTGGAGCGCGGCCTCGACCAGCCCGCGCCGCGACGAAACTGCGTGTGCTGCTCAATTTCTTCCCAGAGGCCAGCCACGGCTATCTCTTCCAGGCGGTCGCTACAGGGCTATATGAAAAGGCCGGCCTCGATGTCGAGATCAAATCCGGCGGCCCGCAGATCAACGGCATGCAACTGCTGTCGGCCGGCGAAGTCGACATCGCCATGGGCGCCGCGATCACCGTCATTAATGGCATTGAACGTGGCGTGCCTGCCTGCGTCATCATGCCGAGCTTTCAATTCGATCCGCAGGTCGTCGTCACCCGGCCGGATATCGCCGGCCTTGCCGACCTCAAGGGCCACAAGATATTCGTCACCACCCTGGGGCGATCAAGCTACTGGCTGTGGCTGAAAAACCGCTTCGGCTTCACGGACGATCAGGTCGGCGCCTATACCGGCAACCTGCAGCCGTTCATTCAGGACCCGACGGCGGCGCTCGGCGGCGTCATCGAGTCCGAGCCCTACAATCTCCGCAAGGCGGGCGTCGACGTGAAGACGTTCCTGCTCGCGCACGACGGCTATCCGCCCTACGGATATCCGTTGATCGCCATGCAGAATACGATCAGCAAGGACCGTGACGTGATCAGGCGTTTCGTCCAGGCCTCGCTCGAGGGCTGGAAAAGTCTTTTTGCCGATCCGACACCCGGTCTCAACCTGCTCAAAAATATGCGCCCCGACGCGACGGACGACTGGAATACGTTTTCCATCGACACCATCAAATCACTCAAGCTGGTCGATGGCGGCGATGCCCAGACCGGCGGCATCGGCATCATGACCGACGCGCGCTGGAAGACGCTCGGCGATTTCATGATCCAGGTCGGCATGATCAAGCCGACCACGGACTGGAAATCGGCCTATACGACGGAGTTCGTGACCGGGTTGAATATCAAGATTTAATCTGGCGGCGCTTTGCGTGCCTGTTCGGGGAGAAAGGCCATGGCCAGCATATCGGAGACGCGGGAATCGCAATCGCCACGACCGTTCGATGTCGCACCACTCATACCGGGCTTTGGCGTCGAGATTTCCGGCGTGGATGTGACGACCGCAGACGCACCGACGCTGAACGAGATTGTCTACCTCCTCGAGCACAAAGGCGTTCTGGTGCTGCGCGACCAGTCTCTGTCGCCTGAGGCGCAACTCGCCTTCACCAGTCTCCTTGGCGTCCCGGCCGGCAACCCCACCCCGGAATTTTCGGTGCCGGGCTATCCGGACGTTTTCGTCATCTCAAACAAGATCGTTGACGGCAAGCCGATCGGCGACGCCGAAGCCGGCACAGCATGGCACACCGATCTGAACTACGAGGAGCGCCCCGCGGCTTATACAGTGCTCCATGCGCTCGAAGTCCCGCCTGAAGGGTCGGACACGCAGATCGCCGACACCTGTGCGGCGTGGAATGCCCTGCCGCCGGAACGCCAGGCTGCGATCGACGGCCTGCGCGTTGAACACAGTTACGAGAATCTGGCGGCGCGTTCGAACCGCACCTTGAGCGACGAGGAGCGCGCGCTCTATCCGCCCGTGCGGCATCCGCTGGTCAGACGTCATCCCGCCGACGGCCGCAAAACCCTGTGGGGCATGTCGACGACCACGCCCAACGGCATTGTCGGGATCGACAATCCGGCAGGCAAAGACCTGATCCGCGACGTCATGGAGTTCGCGATCCAGGATCACTTCGTCTATACGCATAAATGGCGGGTTGGCGATGTTCTCGTCTGGGACAACCGCTGCACGATGCATCGCGGGACGTCTTTCGATACGAAGGCTTTTACGCGCCACGTCCATCGCACCTGGGTGCGCGGAGAAGTTCCGGTCTGACAGAGATCGCAAGTCCGGTGCGCGCAAACCTCTCAGCGAAAACTCTTCACTTGCCGCGACGATAAAGCCCGAGAAAGCTCACCCCTGCCCCGCCGCAGCCGGCGTTGTCGACAACCAGCAGCCACGCGCCGATGCGCTCCATGCGCACCTTGCAGTCTTGCCCGTAGCTGCTGCCGTCGTCGGTGAAGGCGAGCGTCGCGGTCTGCGGCGCCACTTGAGGCGTTACTTGTGCCTTGAAGCCGCCGTTGTGGAAATCGCGCGCGGTCGGAACCACCATTTCGCCTTCGATGTTCAGCTTGCCGGCAGCGCCGGACTTGACGTCGATATGGCCGCCGGGATGACGCCAGGTGCCGAGCCAATCCGCCGTCTTCGGCGAAGGCATCGGGGCGACCGGGGCGAGCGCTGTGGTGGGCAGCCAGCCGTTGGCCCAGACCTGTTTTTTCGCCAGCGGCGATTGATAGGAGACGCAGGAGAAATCGCCGCGCGCCTCTCCCACAAGCACAAGGTCGCCGGTCAGGAGATAGTCCTTCTTCTGGCAAGCCTTGGTCGAAGCCGGGCACGTCGAAGCGGTGAAGTCATCGTCGTAGGGACTTTTGACGAAGTTGATGCGCGGATGGGCCGTCACCTTCGACACGGTTAACGAACGCTTGTCATCCCCGGCTCCATTGCAATTGGCCGGGTCATACGCATCATAAGCAAACGCCCGTTTGCAACAAACGCTTGTTTGCGCCAGCACGACACTTAACACGAACACAATGGCTGCTGCGCGCATCCTTGTCTCCCAGGAAGAACTTGAATCTGCCTATTCAAGCAGCATAATTGTACCACAGCGACTTGAAATCAACGCTTTGCTGCGCCTGCCAATTGCGGGGGGCGAACGACATTCGAGCTTCGTCAAGATCCGACCAGCTGATCCATTTTTGCAACAGCGTGGCGCAAACAGAACTTCGGTCTTGCTACGCGATTGCGCGATTAGCTGCATTGATATTCTATTCTCTGAAATCGACTGCGAGACATTTCGATTCGGCCCAAATCCATTTTGAAGCAAGGAAGCTAAGATGAAGAAGTTGACCCTGGCATTCGCCGCCCTGCTCGGCACCACGGCCCTCGCCGCCGCCGCTGATCTGCCGTCGCGCGGCTATGCGCCGGCGCCCGTTTATGCTGCTCCGATCTTCACCTGGACCGGTTTCTACATCGGTCTGAACGCCGGCTACGGCGGCGACAAGAATTCGTACTCGATCAATGGTCTCGGCAATATCGCCAGCATTACTTCGGGCGGCTTCATCGGCGGTGGCCAGATTGGTTATAACTGGCAGGCCGGTGCATTCATTTATGGTCTGGAAGCTGACCTCCAGGCCACAAACATCGAAGGCAAGGTGACGATCATCGGCATCGGCCTCGGTTCGAAGCTCGACTACCTCGGCACCGTTCGCGCCCGCTTCGGCTATGCGTTCACCGATCGCGCCTTCGTCTATGCAACCGGTGGTCTTGCCTACGGCCGCGTCAAGACGAACATCGCCAACATCATCAGCTTCGGCGGCACCAACACCGGCTGGACCGCTGGTGCGGGCATCGAATACGCCCTGACGCAGAACTGGTCGCTGAAGACCGAATACCTGTATGTCGACCTCGGCACCAAGAGCAGCTTCCTGGGCCTCGGCAACCTCTCCGTTGGCGTCAAGAACCACGAGCACATCGTGCGCGCTGGTCTGAACTACCGCTTCAACTGGGGTGGTCCGTCGGCTGTCATCGCCAAGTATTGATCTGACACGCGCTTCGCACCCGCGAATCGCATAAGTCATTCGAGAAACCCGGCCCTTGCGGCCGGGTTTTTCTTTTGCGGGGTTTTTCTGGGCGAGTTTTCTTGAGCGAGTTTCCTGGAAACCTACAAGATCGCCTCTGCAGACTAGAGCATGGCTACGTCAGGTGCTGCGAGAGAACAAAACTCCGTGAGATTTGCAGTATTCAAGGCCAAATTGCGCATAAGCCTCGTCAACCTGTTGACTTTTATCAATAAAATATTTGATCTGCCTGCAGTATGAGAGCGGGGGCTTTCGATATGGACATGTGGGAGCCGGTCTTTTCTCAGGTACAAGTCGCTCGGGCGACCGGCCTGGAATCGACTCAAAAAATGCGCCTTTGGTTCGACCGCAAGCAACTCAAATTCACTGAGTGCAAATCGGACTCTAAACTGGCGCTTCGCTTATCGGCGCGCATGGCCCTGCATGTGGCGATCATGAACGCAGCGACCGCGCAATGGGTGCCCCCCGTGGTTGCCAATCTCGCCGCCACGACCTTTCTGGAGGCCGGCAGTACGGACCTGCAAACCAGTGCCATCCGCCTTCCAGGCGAGTTGTTTGCAGAGCCCTGGACGGTCCTGGCAATTCCGCGATTGGGCAAGCCGCGCGTTTTGCATTTGCCTGTGGAGAGCGGCCTCGTCGCGATCTCCGGCCATGAATATACGGCCAGTGGCTTCACGATGATTGTGCTCGATCACATCTATCGCGAGGTCGTCACGCGGCTGTACGAGTTCTCGAAATGAGCCGTCGACCTTCCAAGGATATAGGAAGGTCGACGGACCTTTCAGTTCTTATATCCCCGCTCACGCCGGGCTGAGTTCGATCGCCAGCGGGTCGCGCAGCGGCGGAATGTCCCTGAAGCGCGGCATGACTTCCTTGGCGAACAGCTTGATCGAGTTTTCGCAGATGTGACGCGTCTCGCCCGCCCATTCGCCGACGAAGCGCAGCATGAGGTGGTTGATGCCGACATCTGCGATCTTCTGGAGCTGCGCGGCGATGGTGTCGGGACTGCCGGCGATGATGCCTTTCAGGTCGCCGCCCTGGGCATATTCCGGCGACGTCGCCTCCCCCGGCTTGGCCTTCATCACCGGACCGTCCAGCCTTCCGTGCTTGGCGGCATAGGCGCGGCGGATCGCCATCGTTTCGTCCTGCGCCAACTGTGCGTTCTCCCTCGCCTTCTCGTCGGTGTCGGCGACGACGACGGCAAGCCAGTCGGCGGTGCACCAGCGCAGGCATTCCTCGACGACGCTCTGGGGATGATTGGCCGCGGCAAGCGCGCGGCGATAGTCGCTCGCCTGTTTCTTCATGTCGGTGCCGAAGATGCCGAGGAACGCCGGCCAGCCGTTCTTGGCGGCCTTGAGGAGCGATGCCTCGCGCGTCGCCGTACGGATGATTTTGGGATGGCGGTTGGTGTAGGACGACGGCATCACGCGCCGCTTGATGTGCCCCCGGTTGCCGCCGACTTCGAAATCGAACGGCTGATCGCCGTTGCGGAACTTCCACAGCTTCTGCATGACGTCGAGCGTGTCTTCGGCGGCGCGGCCCGACGAATGATATTCGGCATCGATGCCCAAGGCTTCCGCCTCGGTGCCGGACCAGCCGCTGCCGAGGCCGAACAGAGCCCGGCCTTCGGTCATGTGATCGAGCAGGTTCATGCTCTCGACCAGGCGGACCGGATGATAGAACGGCGCGGAGAGCACGCCGAAGCCGACGTAACAGTCGCGCGGGATTTGCGGTACGATGTAGGCTGCGTATTGCAGCGGATTGCTGTGCCAGGGGCCGCGGAAATGGTGATCGGTGAACCAGGGGTAGAATCCCTGTTCGGCGATCCAGACGGACTGCTCGGTGCAGAGGGAAATGATGTGGTGGTCATCTTCCGGCGAGTCATTGCTCGGGAAGAACATATTCAGCGTCATCGCAGAGAATTCCATCATTCACTCCAGACTGTAACAGACCGCTTTGCCATTCGATCCCTCCGATCATCGTCCCCTGGCAGGCATGCAAGGCTTCGCCCGCCTGGACCGCACTTTACAGCATAGTTGTCCGGAAACCTGAGAGATAATTCTTCCGTAATTGCCAGCATCTCAGGCGGGTATTGCGAATGCTTTGGGCAGATCTTTTTGGGCTTTGGCGACACTATCCCGGCGCGCACTGCAGGTTGGGATTGGCCTGCAGGAGCGGGTGCAAGATAACTGAGACCGCGCGCACCCTCCCCTGCGATAATGGACATTATGCGCAAGTTTTTTAGAGCATCGGCCGCGATTCTGCTCTTCGCCACTGCCGTTGCGATCGTCATGCGGCTGCCGCCCCAGAACGTCCCCTGGGGCGTTGCCGATCTGAATGCTGATGTCGGGCTCTTCACCAGCCTGAAGCTGGCGCGGCTGCGCAGCGACGCGCCCGCCTGCCGGGCGGCGTTGCGCCTGGCGCAGGTGCAGTTCAGGGCCCTGCCCGACAACGTTTCAAACCCGGAGTGTGCGCAGGAGAACATGCTTGTTGTGGAGCGAAGCTCGTATGCCTATGCGCCCGGCGTGCGGACCAATTGCGGGCTGGCCGCGGCCTTGTCCGTGTGGGAACGCAAGGTCATCCAGCCGGCGGCGCGGAAGTTCCTGGCTTCGGATGCGGAGAGCATCAGGCACCTTGGCGTTTATGCTTGCCGCGCCGTGCGCGGGTCGGTTTCGCGCCAGAGCCAGCATGCCAACGCCGCCGCGATCGACATTCAAGCCTTCAGGCTGCGCGACGGCCGCACGATCGACGTGCAGGGAAATTGGGGCAAGGACACCGCCGCGGGGAATTTCCTGCGCGCCGTGCATGACGGCGCGTGCGGGGTGTTTCGCACCGTTCTGGGCCCCGATTACAATGCGGCCCACGCCAATCATTTTCATCTCGACATCGGGCCGTACAGCATCTGCCGATGAGAGGCCAAAGCCGCCCTACGCTTTGATTGAGATGATCCCTTCGATCTCAACCGCCATATTGTTCGGCAGGGACGCGACGCCGATGGCCGAGCGCGCGTGCCGGCCGCTGTCGCCGAAAATATCGGCAAAGAGGTCCGACATGCCGTTGGCCACTTTCGGATGATCCTTGAAATCCGCAGGAGCGTTGACCAGGCAGAGCATTTTGAGGACCGTGTCGACACGGTCGAGCGAGCCAAGGGCCTGGCGCATTATGGCTAGGAGATTGAGGCCGGCGAGCCGCGCCGCGTGCATGCCGTCTTCGAGCGAAAGATCGGCGCCGACCTTGCCGATGACGAG
>JAQGJO010000502.1 GCA_028290595.1 Hyphomicrobiales bacterium
CGCTTTTGACAGGCGTATTACAGGAGGAGCCGCTTTCGATGTCCGAATCGTCTCAGACAACGCGCGCGGGAACACACCGCGAAGCCTTTATCATCGACGGGAAAGCCGTATCGCAACGGGTCCTGCAGGAGGTTGCGACGGCTGCCTCCGGATTGATCTCACAAGGCGTCCGACCGGGTCTGGCGGTGGTGCTCGTCGGCGAGGATCCGGCGAGCCAAGTCTATGTAAAATCGAAGGGAAAAGCTGCCGAAGGCTGCGGCTTCCATTCCGTTCAACATACGCTGTCGCGAGAGACCAGCGAGGCCGATATCCTGGCCCTGGTCGGCAGGCTCAACGCCGATCCCGCGATCCATGGCATCCTCGTGCAACTGCCGTTGCCGCCGCACGTTAACGCAACCAAGATTCTGGAGAGCATTTCGCCGGCTAAAGACGTGGATGGTTTTCATCCTATTAACGCAGGCCTGCTTGCCATCGGCGATACCGGCCGGGCGCTGGTGCCGTGCACGCCGGCGGGCTCCATGCTGCTCATCGACGAGGGGATCAAGGCGCTTGGCCTGAAGCTGTCGGGCCTGGACGCCGTCGTCGTCGGCCGCTCCAACATCGTCGGCAAGCCGATGGCGCAATTGCTGCTCGGCGAGAACTGTACGGTAACCATCGCACATTCGCGCACCCGCGATCTTGCGGCCGTGGTCGGCGGCGCCGACATCCTGGTCGCCGCGGTCGGCCGGCCGGAGATGATCCCGGGCGAATGGATCAAGCCGGGCGCCATCGTCATCGATGTAGGGATTAATCGTATTCCAGGCGAGGGGCTCGACAAGAACGGCAAGCCGAAGACCCGGCTGGTTGGCGATGTCGCTTTCGCTGCGGCCCAGACCCGCGCGGGCGCGATTACTCCGGTGCCGGGCGGCGTCGGGCCGATGACCATCGCCATGCTGATGAAGAATACATTGACGGCGGCAAGCCGGAGCGCCGAACGGACCGCCTGAGCCGATAATTGGGCGTTCGACCCATGCGTTCCAGCCGGTAACGGCAAAAGTCGGTAGCAAATTTTGCATTTCTTACGCTAGGTTCTTTTTTAATTGAGTTGAATCGCACATCCAGCGCATCCTTTGTGGGGCATGATCTCTTCCGAAAATCGGTTCCCACTTTTCGGAATCATGCTTTAGATTGCCCGGCGCTGGTTGCCGGAGATATCCCGTTCGCGAGGGTCCTACATGCAGACGAACACGCAAACATTGGCGCGTATTCCCTTTTTTAAGGATACGACTGACGTCGATTTCGTCCAGTACGACCGGCGCTGCAACTGGAAACGCTACGAGGACAACGAGACGATCGTCGACTTCGAGGACCAGACCTCGGACGTTTATTTCATCCTTTCCGGCGATGTCCGGGTGCTCATCCGTACCGTTTCAGGCAAAGAGGTGATCCTGGCCGAGATGAAGACGGGGCAGTTCTTCGGCGAAATGTCGGCGATCGACAGCGTGGCTCGGTCTGCCAATGTGACGGCGCTGACGCGCAGCGAATTGTGCATCATGCCGGCATCGGTGTTCCGCGAACTGTTGTTTGCCTCGCGCTCGACCTGCGAGAAAGTGCTGCGTCTGCTGACCGGGCGTATTCGCGAAAGCAACGCGCGCCTGACCGAATATTCCGTCTTCGATCTCAAGCACCGGCTTTATGCCGAACTGCTGCGCATGGCGCATCCGCGCGCCGGCCATGACGGCCAGAAGATCGTCAGCCCGCCGCCGTTCCACCATGTTCTGGCGGCGCGCATCGGCTGCCGGCGCGAGCAGGTGACGCGCGAATTGTCGTCGCTCGATCACGAAGGCATTGTCGAGAAGACGCGCGGCGGGCTCGTGCTGGTGAAGCCGCGTACCCTGGAGACGCGGTTGGCCGAGGCGATGCGCAGCGAAGGCTGACCGGCGCAGAATGGCTTCATCCCTGATCCGTATCGAGGGCGTAACCAAACGTTTCGGCGCGACGGTCGCTGTCGATAACGTCTCCCTTGATATCCAGACCGGCGAGTTCTTTGCCCTGCTTGGGCCGTCGGGTTGCGGCAAGACGACCTTGATGCGGCTCATTGCCGGCTTCGAGACGCCAGACAGCGGCAGCATTTTCATCGACGATGTCGATATGGCTGGGGTGCCGCCCAATCGTCGTCCCGTCAATATGATGTTCCAGTCCTACGCGCTGTTTCCGCATATGAGCGTCGAGCGCAATATCGGCTTTGGATTGCGTCAGGCCGGCATGGGCAAAGCCGACATCGAAACGCGGGTGCGCGATCTGCTGCGTCTCGTGCAGATGGAAGGGCTTGGCGGGCGGCGGCCAGAGCAATTGTCCGGCGGTCAGCGCCAGCGCGTCGCCCTGGCGCGGGCGCTGGCGCGCCGGCCGCGTTTGCTGCTGCTTGATGAGCCGCTGGCGGCGCTCGATCGCAAATTGCGCGAGGAAACCCAGTTCGAACTGATGCAGGTGCAGCGCGAGCTCAACGTCTCGTTCGTCATCGTCACCCACGATCAGGACGAGGCGATGGCGATGGCGCAGCGGATCGCGGTGATGCGCGCGGGCGCCATCGAGCAACTCGGCGGCGCGCGGGATCTCTATGAGGCGCCGGTGTCGAAATTCGTGGCGCGCTTCATCGGCGACATCAATCTGTTCGAAGTGCGGGTGACGAACGGCATCAACGGTGAACCGATGATCGTCAGCGCGGCGCCGCCGTTCTCGTGCCACGGTATCGCTGGCGCGACAATGCCGGGCGAGGATCTCACTGTCGCAGTGCGGCCCGAGCGGGTGAAAATGTCGAAGGACAAGCTAGCCTTGCCAGCTCTGTGCGACGTGGTGTTTGCCGGCGAGATCGTCGACACAGCTTATCATGGCGACACTCAGCTCTGGAGGGTCAAGGCCGATGGCGGCGGACTTGTGCGCGTCTCGGCGTCGAATAGCGAGGGGGCAGGGGCGGAGACATTCGAGCGTGGCCAGCGAGTCCATCTCGGCTTCGACCGTTCCGCCATGCAGGCGCTGACGCGATGAGCGGGCCCA
>JAQGJO010000505.1 GCA_028290595.1 Hyphomicrobiales bacterium
ATCAGCGCGACGGTGTTACGGGCAAGGTTGTCGAAATGCAGATCGCCTGATGGCTTCGATGATTTGCCGAAGCCGATCTGGTCGGGGACCACGACGCGGTAACCTGCATCGTTCAACGTGCCGATCACCGGCGCCCAGTAGCTCGACGGAAAATTGCGGCCGTGCAGCAATACGACGGTTCGACCGTTGGGCTTGGTCGATGGCACGTCCATATAGGCCATGCGCAGCTGCTCGCCGTCATTGACCAGCGGCAGCATGTTGACGGGGTAGGGGTAAGGGAAGCCTTCGAGGCCTATGCCGTAAGGCTCGCGCGCCGCAGGAGGCTCGGCCGCCTGCGATGAGGTGAACGGCAGGGTTGCAATCAGCGCAGCGAGCAGCAGGCGGTTCATCGAGAAAGCTCCGGCAGAATGAAGGTCCGGCGCGGTTTCGGGCTGCATTGCGGCGAAGGTAAGCCGGCGTCTTCACGTTTTCCGGATGGCGTCGCCGGTGGTGCCGAACAATGCCTCGAAGCGCTTCTCGCCGCTCCGGGTGAAATGCACCACACGGCTGCCGGGCGACGGGTCTCTTGCCGCCCATTTCATCGTTGTGAACGACGTCATGATGGCGGCGCCAAGTGTCCCGGCCAGATGATGGCGCCGCTCGCTCCAGTCGAGGCAGGCCTTGCAGACCGGCCGGCGCGGATGCGTCAGCGTCGCCGGATCGATCCTCAATTCTTCAGCGACGAACCGGCTGCCCTGGGTCGTGAGTTCGATGACCCGCTCGGTCTGTCGGATCAATCTCTGTGCCCGCATACTGTCGAGCATCTGCACGCCAAGATCGCCGGCGAGATGATCGTAGCAAATCCGTGCGCGGCGCAATGCGGGTTCTTTCGGCCCGGTTCGAACGCGGAGATGACCCGCGCGGGCTGCCAGGCCGGCCAGACCTTCCAGCACACCGGCGACATCGGGGCCGGTGAGGCGATAATAGCGATGGCGCCCTTGTTTTTCCGGCTCGATCAAGCCGCCGGCTTCGAGTTTGGAGAGGTGTGAACTCGCGGTCGGCGCCGTAATCCCGGCTTCCTGGGCGAGTTCGCTCGCAGTCAGCGCGCGGCCCGTCATCAGCGCCGTCAGCATATTGGCGCGTGCAGGATCGCCAACAAGTGCAGCGACCATGGCGATGTCGGGGCCTGCTTTCATACTTCGACGCTAATCAAAGTATTGCGGTCGATCAAGCGGCTATATCCAGGCATCTGCAGAGGGAGCCGCCATGACGATCACTGTCTTCATTCGCTATCAGATCGATCCGTTCAAACGCGAATTGTTTGAAGCCTACGCCAAGCGCTGGTTGACGATTATTCCCAAATGCGGTGGTGATCTGCAGGGCTATTGGATGCCCCACGAAGGAACGAACAACGTCGCATTCGGCCTGATCTCGTTTCCAAGTCTCGCGGCCTATGAGGCGTATCGCGCCAGACTGCGGAGCGACGCGGACGGCGTTGCGAATTTTGCTTCGGCCGAGGAGCACCAGTTCATCCTCGCTGAGGAACGCACGTTCCTGCGCCAGGTGACCGCATAGTCCACGCGCGACAAAGCCGCGGACATAGCTATCCGCAGCTTTGTCTGCCCGTCGCGCCGTTACTTCGGCGCGCCGCCCTTCGAGCTGTCGATCTCGGTGCCGGTCGGAGCCGATTGCGGGGCCTGCGGCCGTGCCGGTGCCGCACCGGTGGTGACGCCGGGCTGATTGTTGGTCGGCGTCACGTCCCGCACGCCGGGAGCCACTGGCGGCTTCGAATAGGAATCCGCGATGTTGTTGGTTGGCGCTGGCGCCTTTGGCGTACTGTCCTGCGTCGCCGGGGCGGATTGGGATGCGGTCTTCGTCGCGTCGCCCGGATTCATCGATGTATTGTTAAGGCCGTAGAATACGGCGCCGAGCAAGACAACAATGCCAAGTGCATAAATAGCCATGCGGCTACCGCTGGCTGGCCCTTCCGCGAGTTCGGGATCGGCCTGCAGCTCATTGTCGAGCCGCGCAGGATTGCGGATGTCATCAGCGGGATTTGGACGATACGGATCATTGGGATTGGGAATGTTCGCCATGTCGTGTCCTCCTGTGCGGCAAGACAATCGTCAGATGAGGTGCATGTTCCAGAGATTGTGCCATTCCAGAGCCTCATCCTATGTGGCAATGCAGCGTGATCGGGTCTGCTCATCAGATGTTAAGGCCTGGCTGCGACGCTGAGGCGATTATTGATTCGCAGAAGCGCGTGGCAGCCCGAATGTTCGATACGATTATCCTCCTGACGGGTCCTGCTGAGCACTCGGTCTTTACAACCTTGCTCCGTGGTCACAATCCGGCCCTGACGGTCCTTCCTGTTTTCACAGCTGAAGATCTGGCGGCGATCGAGCCCGATTGGCTGCGCCGGGCGCGGATGATTTCGTTCACCACTGGCGTCATAGTCCCCGGTGCGGTGCTCGATCAGCTTGGCTTTGGCGCCTACAATTTCCATCCCGGTCCGCCGCAATATCCCGGCTGGGCCCCGGCACATTTTGCGCTCTACGATCATGCGACCGACTTCGGCTGCACGGTCCATCGCATGATTGCACGTGTCGATGCCGGACCGATCGTGGATGTCGAGGCGTTCCCAATTCCGGCGGACATCAGTGTCGCGGGTCTGGAAGAGATTGCCTATACGAAGCTGGTGCAGACTTTCTGGCGGATGGCACGCGTCCTGGCCACACAGCCGGAGCCGCTGATCGAGCGGGCGCTGCGCTGGGGCACCACGCGTCACACGCGTAAGGCCTATGAGCAGATCTGCGATATCCCGGTAAGCATCGAGAAAGACGAATTGCAGCATCGGGTCAAAGTCTTCGGCACCGACCATTTCGGCATCGTGCCGACGATCGGTCTGCACGGCTTCCAGTTTCGGGTCGTCGTTCCCGAGACTGAAAGCGCTATTGCGGACGAAGCTGTCGAAGCCTAGCGGTTAGCCGCGAAGCTCTGGTGCTGCGCGGGCGGGGTCGCTGACGTGTGCGTCTTGGACACCTGGCCGTTGAATTCATAGAGCAGGAAACTCAGCACCACGAGTAGTCCCACGCCGATGATGGCCTTGGTCGGCTTGTGATCATGCTCTTCGCCGCAATCCGGATGATAAGAACCGTCATTCGTCGGCACCATATCGCTGCCGGCGAGTTCAGGCTGCGACGTCCAGGTATTCAGCTTCTGATCCATTTTCGTCCTCCATGCCTGATGTTGTCAGGGTGACCGGACAGCAATGGCCCGTAAAGGCCGATGTTCCGTTTCGGGTGCGCTATTAGCGGGATGCTGCCTTGCTGAGAGGCGGCGTTTCGAAATATTTCTGAAAAAGCTTTGGAACCCATCGCTCCCCGACACGTTTCAACATCTCACCGGTATAGGTGACACGTTAGGGGCAGTTTCGGAATGAGTGGCGATAACGGCCGGTTTGCAACCGGCGTACCGGGTCTCGATGCGATCCTGGGCGGGGGCGTTTTCGACGGCGGCATCTACATCATTCAGGGCGCCCCGGGCGCCGGAAAGACGATTCTGGGCAACCAGATCTGTTTCGCGCAGGCCGCGCAGGGGCGGAACGCGCTTTACATCACGCTGCTTGCCGAGAGCCACGCCCGCATGATCGGGCACATGCGGCGGATGACCGTCTTCGATGAAGCGGCGATTCCCGACCGCATGTCCTATGTCGGCGCCTTTAAGACGCTGGAAGACGACGGGCTGCGCGGACTGCTGGACGTGGTCC
>JAQGJO010000506.1 GCA_028290595.1 Hyphomicrobiales bacterium
GTTGAAGTCGAGCGCGAAGGCCTCGACGTCACCGAGCACACCGAACGCGCCTACAACATGTAAGCGTCACGAGCATCCCGGATCATCGGTCCGGGATGCTCACAAAGGGATCGGTTGGGGCACTACCCGGCAATGTCCCAACCGTCGAAGGGCTCCAGCGCAAGCTGGGGCCTTTCACTTTTTGAGGTGCCATTCTAATCCCCGCATAGGCCTGGACGGCCGCTGAACGCGTGATAGCAAGGCCGGCCCCTCGATGGTTAATCGCGTCTTAACCTCGCCGTATCTATGGTGGTTTGATCTCGTTTCGGCCGATCTCATGGGGCGATCGGCTGCCTTGAAAGTACTGGCGTTTTCCTGATGGCACTCACCGCTCCTCCTTCCGCGGCGCAAGGCGCTGGCAGCCGGACCTCGGCTGGGCCCAATGGCGAGCGCTCGCCGTTTGCGCGGTTGACGGAATTGCTGGCGCCATATCAGCCCGGCCAACCGCTGATCACACTGTCATTGGGCGAACCGCAGCACCCGGTGCCGGATTTCGTCGGACCGGTCCTCGCCAAACACACCGCCGATTTCGGCCGCTATCCGATCGCCAAGGGCATTGAGCCGTTCCGCCGCGCCGCCGCTACGTGGATGGGTACGCGCTTCAATCTCCCGCGCGCCCTCGATCCGGAAACCGAAGTGCTGGTGCTGAACGGCAGCCGTGAAGGCCTGTTCTTCGCCGCGATCACGGCCGCGCGCTTTGTCGGCCCGCGCAAAGGCACGCCGGCGATCCTGCTGCCAAATCCGTTCTATCCAGCCTACGGCGCCGGTGCGCGCGCCGCGGGTTGCGAGCCGATCTTCATGCCGACCACAGTGGCCAACGGTTTCCTTCCCGATCTCGACGCGCTCGATGAAGCGACGCTGGCACGCACGGTCGCGATGTACGTCGCATCCCCGGCCAACCCGCAAGGCGCCGTCGCGACGCCCGCTTACTTCAAGAAGCTGCACGACCTCGCGCTGCGCTACGGTTTCATCGTGCTATCAGACGAATGCTATTCGGAAATCTACACACAGGCCGCGCCCGGCAGCATGCTGGCGTCAGCCGGAGCCGACTATGCCAATGTCGTTGCGTTCCAGTCGCTGTCTAAGCGCTCGAACCTGCCCGGCATGCGCGTCGGCTTCGTCGCCGGCGACAAGAAATTCCTCGGCGCATTTCACGAACTGCGCAATGTGGCCGCACCGCAGGTCCCGGTGCCGCTGCAGCAGGTCGCGGTTGCCGCCTATAGCGACGAAGCACATGTGGAAGAGAATCGCAGGCTCTACCGCCTGAAGTTCGATCTTGCGGATCAGATCCTCGGCAATCGCTACGGCTACAAGCGCCCGGCTGGCGGCTTCTGTCTGTGGCTCGATGTCTCCGCATATGGCGGCGACGAAGAGGCAGCCGTGAGACTGTATCGCGATGGCGGCGTGCGCGTGGTGCCCGGAAGTTATCTGGCGCGCCCGCAGGCCGACGGCAGCAATCCCGGCGCCGGCTATATTCGTTTGGCCATGGTGCAGGACAGTGAAACGACAGCCGAGGCTTTGCATCGGCTGGTGAAGATTTTGAATTGAAGATCCTGGATTGATGCAGGGCGCATGAGCACTCCGGTATGAGCACCACGATCGAACGCGTCATTCCTCTGGTCGGTCATCTGCCCGCGTCGATTCGCGAGATGCTGGGACGACGGCTGCGCGAACTCGCCGGCTTCGGTCTGGTCTGCGCTGCGGGTGTCGCAGCGGCAGCGATGATGACGTGGTCGGTGCAGGACCCGAGCCTGAGCCATGCCACCTCGCGTGCGATCCGCAATGTCGCCGGTTATCCCGGCGCGATCGGTGCCGATCTGTTGATGCAGATCCTCGGCCTCGGCGCGATCATGATGATTCTCACCATCGCCGTCTGGGGCTGGCGGATGATGACGCATCGGCATTTCGATCGCGAAGCACTGCGCATCGGTTGCTGGGTCCTTTGCACCATCATCGCATCAGGCTTTGCCAGCTGCTGGCAGCATGGCGGGTCGTGGCCGCTGCCGACCGGCGTCGGTGGCGTGGTCGGCGACGCGCTGTTTCGCGCGCCCGCGGTGGTCTTCGGCCCCGTCGGCTTCATCTATCGATTCGTCCTCGGCTTTATTCTCTGCGCGGCGATGATCGTGACTTTCTTGATCGCCTGCGGCTATGGCGCGCAAGCGAAGGAAGAGTTTGCCGAGATCGATATCGAGGAAGACGACGAGCCATTCGAGGAAGACGAAACCCGCGATCGCAGCTCGATCTCGGTCTCGCTTGGCTGGGCGGCGCATGCCGTGATGAGCGCGAAGGCGCGTCTCGGCCGTTTCCTCTCGTTGGTCTACGGCAAGATGGTCGCGAGCGAGCCCAAGGCGCGGGCGGCCTCCTTCGAACGTCAGGAACCGAACCTCGGCGGTCGTCGCAACAGTCCCTCCATCGCACCGCATGACGAAGACGAGAGCGATCACGACGAGGACGAAGAGCACGACTACGAGGAAGAAGAAGAGGAAGAGGAGCCCGCCCCGAAGGCCCGCAAGAAATCCTCGGCCAAGGAGCCGGTGCGCAAATCCAACGGCAAGTTCGAACTGCCCTCCGTCGGCATGCTCACCGCGCCGAAGGCCGCCGATCGCAAGCCGCTCAGCAAGGCCGAACTGGAAGCCAATTCGCGCGCGCTGGAAGGCGTGCTGCAGGACTTCGGCGTGCGCGGCGAAATCGTCAAAGCCAATCCCGGCCCCGTCGTCACGCTTTACGAACTCGAACCCGCACCCGGCATCAAGTCGTCGCGCGTGATCGGCCTTGCCGACGACATCGCACGCTCCATGAGCGCGCTGTCCGCCCGCGTCGCCGTCGTCCCCGGTCGCAACGCCATCGGCATCGAGCTGCCGAACGCCCATCGCGAAAACGTCTACTTGCGCGAACTGCTGACCGTGCAGGACACCAATGACGGCAGCATCAAGCTCCCGCTCTGCCTCGGCAAGAATATCGGCGGCGAGTCCATCATCATCGATCTTGCGCGCACCCCGCATATGCTGATCGCCGGTACCACCGGTTCGGGCAAATCAGTCGCGATCAACACCATGATTCTCAGCCTGGTCTACCGGCTGCGGCCGGATCAGTGTCGCCTGATCATGGTCGATCCGAAGATGCTCGAACTCTCCGTCTATGACGGCATCCCGCATCTGCTGACGCCCGTCGTGACCGATCCGAAGAAGGCCGTGGTCGCACTGAAATGGGCCGTGCGCGAGATGGAAGAGCGCTACAAGCGCATGGCCAAGCTCGGCGTCCGCAACATTGACGGCTACAATGCGCGCCTCTTCGAAGCCAAGGCCAAGGGCGAGGAGCTCTCGCGCACCGTTCACACCGGTTTCGACAAGGAAACCGGCAAGGCGATCTACGAGGAAGAGAAACTCGATCTCGCGCCGCTGCCCTATATCGTCATCATCGTCGACGAAATGGCTGACCTGATGATGGTGGCCGGCAAGGACATCGAAGGCGCGGTGCAGCGCCTCGCACAGATGGCCCGCGCCGCC
>JAQGJO010000519.1 GCA_028290595.1 Hyphomicrobiales bacterium
TCCAGATCAAGCGCGTGCCCGGCGGCGAGGCGACGACGAACCTTTTCGATAACTTGAAGATCGGCGACAGCGTCCGCCTCGATGGGCCTTACGGCATGGCCTATCTGCGCGAGGATGCGCCGCGCGACATTCTCTTGCTTGCCGGCGGTTCCGGCCTGTCGCCGATGATCTCGATTGCCCGGGGTGCAGCCGCAAGCCCGGCTCTGCAGGACCGCAGGATTGAATTCGTTTATGGTGGCCGTTCGCCACGCGACATTTGCGGCGAGAGCATCCTGCAACTGCTCGACGGCTATGGCGAGCGCATTCACTATCACCCGGCGATCTCCATGCCGGAAGGCGCGGAGGGCTGGACCGGCCATACCGGCTTCGTGCACGACATCGCCGAAATGCTGTTCGGCGAGAAACTGTCCGAGTACGAGGTCTATTTCGCCGGTCCGCCGCCGATGTCGCAAGCGGTGATGAAAATGCTGATCAAGAGCAAGGTGCCGGTCGGACAACTGCATTTCGACCAGTTCTATTGATCGCAGCAGCATCAAAAACATAGCGGTGCGCCGGTCGCCCTTCCAGGGTTGTTCGGCGCGCCTCAATCAGACAGGAGGAAACCTGACATGTCGAAACTGAAACTCACACTGGGCTGCTGGAACTACGATCGCACCCGCGCCATTCAGGACGGCTCCGTGCAGCCGGACGGCATCGATATCAACTATCTCGACATGCCCGTCGAAGAGACGTTCTTTCGCATGGCGCGCTATCGCGAATTCGACGTGTCGGAAATGTCGCTGTCGTCCTACTCGGTGTCGCTGCATCGCGACCCCAAGCCGTTCATCGCCATTCCGGTGTTTCCGTCGCGCTTCTTCCGCCATTCCAGCATTTACGTGAATGCCAAATCCGGCATCAACGAGCCGAAGGATCTCATCGGCAAGAAGATCGGCGTGCCGGAATTCCAGATGACGGCGCCGGTCTGGATCCGCGGCATTCTTTCAGACCACTACGGCGTGCCGGTCGACAGCGTCACCTATCACACCGGCGGCGAGGAAGAGCCCGGCCGCTACGAGAAGATGAAGCTCAACCTGCCGGAGAATATCAAGGTCACGCCGATCCCCGAGGACAGGACGCTGGCGCAGATGCTGCGCAGCGGCGAGATCGACGCGTTCCACACGGCGCGCAAGCCCTCAACCTATGATGGCGTCACCGTCAAGCGCCTGTTCGAGGACTATCGCCCGATCGAACTGGACTACTATCGCAAGACCAAGATCTTCCCGATCATGCATACGGTCGCTATTCGCCGCGAGGTCTACGAGGCGAACCGCTGGATCGCGCAATCGCTGTTCAAGGCGTTCTGCGAGGCCCAGCGCCGCACCTACCACGACCTGCAGGAGACAGCCGCCCTGAAGGCAATGGTGCCGTGGCTGTCGCACGACATCGAGGAAGCCCGCCGCGAAATGGGCGATGATTACTGGTCATACGGTTTCGAGAACAACCGCTCCGTGCTCGACACTTTCCTGCGCTACCATCACGAATGCGGCCTCTCGCCGCGCCTGCTGAAAGCCGAGGAACTGTTCGCGCCGGAAACGCTGGAAGCCTTCAAGATCTGAGGGAATTGTTCAATCTGTCATCTCCGACGCCTGCGTAGCAGGCGAGCGGGGATCCAGACCTAGCGGTCAACACTTAGCATCGAGCCTATGGCAGACGCCTGGATTCCCGCTCGCGCCTGCGGCGCGTCGGGAATGACAGAAAGGTGCAAGCGCAGGCTTAGTGCTGGTGAAAGCCGTCGCCGTCGCCGTGATCATGCCCATGATCCGGCTGAATGCGCTCAGCCTCCGCATAGCCATGCATCAGCGCTTCCATCACCTTGCGCAGGGGATCTTCTTGCAAGGAAAGATGCGCGGCCAGAAACCCTGCCAGCCGCGCGAAGGCGAGCGGCTGCAAGGAAAGCATGTCGTAGCGCTTCTCGTCGTCGGCGCTTTCCGCATCCTTGACGCTGCGCGCCAGCGCATCGGTAAACAGTTTGTCGATCGCGGCGATAATTTCGTCGTTGCCGGCGCCGCGCCGCTCGGCCTGCGCCAGCAGGGAGCGGGCATGGACGAGGTAGCGGTCGTACAGCAATTCCTCGAGCCGGCTTGGGCCGCTGTCGTCATCATCGCCGCACATGATCAATAGCCTTCCGCATTCTCCAACTGCTCGAACCAGTCGAATCCCATCGCCTTGATGATGCGGCTGGTGACGACGATCAGGCGCGCCTCATTGTTCGGGTCGGCGTTGAAATGCTTGTGCGTGCAATAGGGCGGGATATAGACGAAATCGCCCTGCTGCCATTCGAATTTCTGCGGCTCCGCAGCCCATTCGAATTCCATCAGATCGTGGCAATCGAATTTGACATCCCAGTGCAGGTCGTAGCCCTTGCCTTCGACCACGTAGAAGACTTCTTCCGACAGATGACGGTGCTTGCCCGAGGCTTTGCCCGGCGGCAGAAACTGCATGTAGATGTCGAGGCAGCACTCTTTCGTATCCATTTTCTCGTGGATGATGTGCTTGATCAGCCCGTCTGGCGAGCGCTCGAACGGCATGTCTGCGGCCTTCACCACATTCATGCGGCTGTCGTACTCCTTGCGGAACTGCTCCGACGCCTTCACCGCCTCTTCGTAGAAATTGACATGCTTGGCGCCGGCATGGGCGCGGTCTCGTTCGTGCGGATCGGTGACGGACATAGGCTTCCTTCCGAATTCATCTTAGGCAACAAGCCTAATCTCCGCCTCGCGTGAGGCGGAGATTAGGAGCTTTCGTTTCAGGCGGCCTTCGACGGCAGGCTTTCGAGTTCCGTCTTGTAGGCATCGTCCATTTTCGGCGTCAGCCCGTTCTTCGAGAGTTCCTTCTCGAACAGATCGCGCACCTGCGGCGTCTCGTCGGCATAGTCGATCTGGTCGCCGCCGATGCGGCGGCTGATCCAGGCCTTGGGCACGCCCTGGCCGTTGCGGATCGACACGGTCTCGTGCTTGAACGCGAGATAGCGCGCCGGTGAATTGCCGGTGTTGAAGTGCTGGTGAAACCACATGTTCGGCGGTACGATCATGGTGCCGACTTCCCAATCATAGCGCCGCGGCTCTTCGCCTTCCGGCCACATCAGCGAATAGCCTTCGCCCGACAGGATGATCACGTGCGCGCCGGGGCCGTGGCAATGGCCCTTCTTGTAGGTGCCGATCGGGAACTGCGAGATGTGGCTGTTCATCGAGCCCTTCGCCATGTTGAAGCGGATGTGGCCACCGCCGGCGCCGCGTTCCTTGGCCGAGATCAGCGGTAGGTTGACCGCGTCGGGCACAAAATTGGTTTCGAGCAGCAGACCCTTCTGTTCGCCCTTGGCGCTGAAATAATCAGGCTCGCCGGCGAAGCGGCTCTTGAAGTCATGTTCCGTGTTGAAGACGAAACCGATGTCTTCGTAGAGATTGATGACCGGCGGCGCATTGGTGACGGCCACAAATCGCGCCGCTTCCTGGCCGGAGCCGTTGAAATGCTGATGCCAGGCGTTGAGCGGAATGGCAAACAGCGCGCCGGCCTTCCATTCGAAGGTGATCTTCTTGCCGGCGTCGTTCCACACGCTGGTCGAACCGCGGCCTTCGAGCACGAGGATCATTTCTTCGAAAAGCTGCCGTTGCGGCTCCAGCTTCTTGCCCGGCGCGATCTCGCAGACGTAGCAATCGTTCGAAGTACGCGACGCCTCGTGATTGACATAGAGGCCCTTGCCGCCACGCCGTGCCCAAGGCTTGAGGTCTACCGTCCGCAGGTTGCGGATGTAATGCGCGCTGACGATGTCGAGGCCTTCGTCGCGAACCCAGCGCAGATAGGGCGTGTCTTTCTCAGTGGCGAATTTCTTCGCCAGATCATCCGAAACAATTGCGTCTTTCGCCATCAATTTACTCCTGGCTTCATGGGCGGGGCTGACGCCCCAATTGATCGCAGTCAGACGGCGCGAACGCCACCGTCATCCGCGATCGCGATACATTTCTCCGGGTCGATGCGCACATGCAGCGCTGCGCCGTCGGTCGCCCGCAGCGAGGGATGTGAGCGCGATTGCAGCATCGCCTGGCCGACCTTCACCTGCACGTCGACGAAGTCGCCAAGGAACACCGTCGTATCGGCGGTGCCGCCGAAAACGTTGGAGGCAGCATCCGCGGTGAAAGGTCGTTCCGACAATTCGACGTCTTCAGGCCTGATCGAGATGGCGGCTTTCGAACCGGCAGAGAACGGCGCGTCGCTCTTCACCAGGATATCGCCGATGGCCGTGTGGATGCGCCAGCGCTGGGTTGAATCGTCCCGGCCCTGCACCTGGCCTTCGATGAAATTCGTGGTGCCGATGAAGTCGGCGACGAACTTGTTCTTCGGCCGATCATAGATGTCGCGCGGCGGGCCGATCTGGACGACTCTGCCTTCGTTCATCACCGCGATCTCATGCGACAGCGCCAGCGCCTCGCCCTGATCATGGGTGACGTAGATGGTGGTGATGCCGTTGTCGCGCTGGATGCGCTTGAGCTCGAAGCGCATGCGGTCGCGCAGCTTGGCGTCGAGGTTGGACAAAGGCTCATCGAGCAGCAGCAGTTCCGGCTCCATCACCAGCGCGCGGGCGAGCGCCAGGCGCTGCTGCTGGCCGCCGGAGAGTTTTGTCGCGTCGCGATCGGCGAGATGGTCGAGCGCCACCGCGCTCAGCACGCTCATCACCTTGTCGCGGATCTGCTGTTTCGAAGGCCGGTTCTTGCGCACTTCGAGGGGAAACGCCGCATTGGCGAACACCGTCATATGCGGCCAGATGGCATAGGACTGGAACACCATGCCGAAGTTGCGCTTGTTGGGCGGAATGAAGACGCCGTTCTTGGAGGAATAGACGATGCGCCCGCTGACCTCGATGTCGCCCGAAGTCGGCCGCTCGAGCCCGGCGATCGAGCGCAGGGTCGTGGTCTTGCCGCAGCCGGAAGGCCCCAGAAGCGTGAAGAACTTGCCCTTCGGCACTTCAAACGACACGTCCTGCGCCGCGCGGACGGCAGGACCCGTCTGGG
>JAQGJO010000540.1 GCA_028290595.1 Hyphomicrobiales bacterium
TCGCGGAAATTTGAGATTTTTGACGGCGGCCAAAGCGTTAACATTCCTGGTTAGTTCGCCCTGCCGGGAGTATTGCCATGCCGATCGAGCCCGCTCGCCTCGAAACCCTGTCCGCGCTGGCCCGCAAGGTGCTGTGGCTGTCGTCGTGGACCATTCATCACGCCAATCACATCAGGCCCAATGCCGATGGGTTGAAGGTTGGCGGCCATCAGGCCTCGTCGGCCTCGCTCGCCACCATCATGTCGGCGCTGTATTTTTCGGTGCTGAAGCCGGAGGATCGCGTCGCGGTGAAGCCGCATGCCAGCCCGGTGTTTCACGCCATCCAGTATCTGTTCGGCCACCAGACTCGCGAAAAGCTGGAAAATTTTCGCGGTTTCAAAGGCGCGCAGAGCTACCCGTCGCGCACCAAGGATATCGACGACGTCGATTTCTCCACCGGCTCGGTCGGCCTCGGCGTCGCCCAGACGCTGTTCTCGTCGTTGGTGCAGGATTATGTCAGCGCCCACGGCTGGATGAAGGAACGGCCCGAGGGCCGGATGATCTCGCTTGTCGGCGACGCCGAGATGGATGAGGGCAACATTTTCGAGGCGTTGCTGGAGGGCTGGAAGCACGGTCTGCGCAATACCTGGTGGATCGTCGACTACAACCGCCAGAGCCTCGACGCCGTGGTCCGGGAAGGGCTGTGGGAAAAATTCGAATCCATGTTCCGCAATTTTGGTTGGGACGTGGTGATCGTAAAGTACGGAAGGCTGATGCAGGACGCCTTTGCCGAGCCAGGCGGCGAGGCGTTGAAAAACTGGATCGATACCTGCCCGAACCAGATGTATGCGGCGCTGTGCTTCCAGGGCGGCGCGGCCTTCCGCAAGCGGCTGCGCGACGAGATCGGCGACCAGGGCGATGTCTCGGCGCTGATCGAACGGCGCAGCGACGACGAATTGCTGGCGCTGATGTCCAACCTCGGTGGCCATGACATGGCCAGCATGATCGAAGCCTTTGAAGCCATCGATCACGATCGCCCGGTCTGTTTCATCGCCTACACCATCAAGGGCGTCGGTCTGCCGTTCCAGGGCCACAAGGACAACCATGCCGGCCTGATGACGCCAACGCAGATGGAGAAATGGCGCGAGAACCAGAACATCCGGCCCGGCCATGAATGGGACAAATACGAAGGCCTGACGCAGGAGGCGACGTCGCTCGACGCGTTCCTGAAAGCCGCATTGTTCAACCGTCAAGGCACGCGGCGGCTCAGCGCACCGCTGATCGACGTGCCCGAGCGTCTCGCGTTCACGACGTCGCCGGCCATGTCGACGCAGCAGGGCTTTGGCCTCGTGCTCAACGAACTGGCGCGCGGCGACACTGAGCTGGCATCGCGCATCGTCACGGCGTCGCCCGACGTTACCGTCTCCACCAATCTCGGCGCTTGGGTCAATCGCCGCGGGCTGTTTGCGCGCGCCGAAAAGGCCGATCTGTTTCGCAGCGAAAAGATTCCCTCGACCTTCAACTGGGATTTTTCGCCGAAGGGTCAGCACATCGAGCTCGGCATCGCCGAGAGCAACCTGTTCTTGCTGATGTCGGCGCTGGGCCTGTCCTCGTCGATCAACGGCGTGCGGCTGCTGCCGATCGCGACCTTGTACGATCCGTTTATCAGTCGCGCGCTCGATCAGCTCAACTACGCCTGCTATCAGGATGCCCGCTTTATGGTGGCCGCAACGCCATCGGGTGTCACGCTGGCGCCGGAAGGCGGCGCGCACCAGTCGATCGCGACGCCGCTGATCGGCATCGCCCAGGACGGGCTGGCGTCGTTCGAGCCGGCCTTCGTCGATGAGCTCGCCGTGATCATGGCCTGGGGTTTTGGCCACATGCAGGCGGAGCAGGGCGGCTCGGTCTATATGCGGCTATCGACGCGGACCGTCGAACAGTCCGCCCGGATGATGACGCCCGACCTGCAGCAGGGCATCACCGACGGCGCCTACTGGCTGCGCAAGCCGGGGCCGAACTGCGAGATCGTGATCGCCTATACCGGCGCGCTGGCGCCGGAGGCCATCGAGGCGACGGGTCTGCTCGGCGACAGTGTTCGCGATGTCGGCCTCCTTGCCATCACCTCGGCCGACCGTCTGCATGCGGGCTGGACCGGCGCGCGCAAATTGCGCCGCGACCACTGCGGCGCGCAGCATCTCAGCCATATCGAAAAACTGCTGGCGCCGCTTCCGCGTGATTGCGGCATCGTCACCGTGATCGACGGCCATCCGGCGACGCTCGGCTGGATCGGCAGCGTCCGCGGCCACCGGCTGGAAGCGCTCGGCGTCGAGCATTTCGGCCAGACCGGCACGCTGCCCGATCTCTATCGCCACCATGGCATCGACGCCAACGCCATCATCGATGCGGCGGAAAGCCTCGGCCTCGGCGCCCCCGTGTTGCACCGCAAGATGGCGGTGTGACTTCCCCTTAGAACTCCCGCAAACTCCCCCGAGAGCCTTGCTCCCGCCACGGCAGTGCTTTTATATGCCGCGTGCGCAGCAACCTGCGCCCCGCGTATGGCGGGTTCGTTCATGCAAACGTCATGCAGGGGTGCTTGCCGGGCGTTGCGTGCCTTCCCAAATGATCCCGCGTACCGCCGTTT
>JAQGJO010000564.1 GCA_028290595.1 Hyphomicrobiales bacterium
CGAGGACGAGCCCCTCGGCCGTCCGCAGGGCGGTGACATTGCCGAACAGATAGCTCGTCGAGACGGTGATGATGTCCTCAGTGATGGCGGCGATGCTGCCGCCGGCAACCGCGGCGCTCCAGTCTTCCATCGGCGCGGTGCCGTTCCACAGACGTTCGAACAGCGCCCCGAAATCCGTTGTCCCATTGCTCATGGCAAATCCTCAAACCAATCGTCATGACATGCGAAAATCATTCCTACTTCTGTCAGGACATGTCAGGAACACATCTCTCATCCGCCATAAATTTGCGTTGGAGCGAAGAATAGCCATTGCCACTCCCTCGCCGTCATGCCGCACTTGTTGCGGGCACCCACGCCGGGGTGCGCTATAGCGTTTCAGGAAAGCCACTCTCCGCGTTCTGGAATGGTAACGCAGCGTCACCGCGTGGATTCCGCGACAAGCGCGGGCATGACGGCGAGGTTGCGGCTTCAGGACTATGAATTCCTCCGCAAGGCGCTCGGCCAGCCGACCCGCACCAGCACGCCATCAGGATCCGACAGTGCGAATTCATACATGCCCCAGGCCTTGTCGGACGGCGCTTCCTCGCCGATGATTTCCTCAGTGAAGCCGGCGGCAAGCGTGTCGACGTCGGCGCTGTAGAGATACAGGCCGAACGGATTCTTGCCGGGCACGACCCAGCCTTTCACCGCTTCGGTCAGATGCAGATGTCCGCCCTGCCCGTTCGACAGAATGCGATAGCTGTCGTCTTCACCGGACGCCGGCCTGGCGCCGTCGGGGCGCGTGAATCCGAGGCGATTGTAGAAGCGTTCCGATGCGTCGAGATCGTTGCACGGCACGATAGCGGTGATCGTTCCGGATGACGACGCTTCGCTCATAGTCTGCCCTTTCCTGCAATCAACGCTGCCGCTTCATCACCCGCGACGGCGCGAATTCTTTCAGGAATTTCACGTGCTCTGCAACCGGCAAATAACCGCCATTGCGCCCATTGGCGCGAATCTCTGACACATGGGCAATATCGGGACCATGCGTCGGCTGATAGTCGACATGGATATAAACGCGCGGCTCTGCATTGGCATCGCCGCAGGCGATACTCATACCGTAATCGTAATCGCCGAAGCTGCACGTCTGCCCGGATCCCTTCAGGCGATCCATATAGGCGCCGAACTTGCCGAAGGATTGTTCCGCGCCCGGCGGCCCGACAGTCATGTCCAGTCTTCGCGTTTTGCCGCTATCAAGCGCCGCAGCCGCGGATATGCCGGCCACAAGAGTGGCCAAAACGAAGAATGAACGGATTGAAACGGTGATGCACGGGGTCATGACATCTCTTTAGCACGATGCGTCGAGACCCATGTGCGCAACTGCACCACCAATAGATACGAGATCGCCCCGGCGATGGGCCGGGGCGATCATTAGAATAATCGAAAAACTGTCGATTTTCGCGCCTTTACGGCATCGTCAAATCAGAGCTTCTTCTGAACGGCGTCGTTAGCCTTGTCGGCGATATCCTTCACCTTGTCCTTCGCGTCGCCCATGGCCTTCTGAGCCTCGCCCTTCATCTGCTGGGCTTTGCCCTCGGCCTGCATCTGCTCCGATCCGACAGCCTTGCCAACACCTTCCTTGACGTTGCCAGCGGCCTTATTGGCGATACCCGAGGCTTTATCCGATGTGCTACCCATGATGAACTCCTGCGTTGGTCCTTTAGAACCGCCACCAGTAGGAATGGTTCCGCATGGTTCCGCGCAAAAATCCCCGCCCAAGCGCCACATTTTCAACACAGGAGAGATGTTCAGAAAGTCTAGCGCAGCGTCTTCAGCGCGCTGTCCCACTTCACCATCTCATCGAGCAACGTCTTGGCCGAGAGATCGTGCAGATCGAGCGACTTGAAATTCTTTTCAGCGTCGAGCTGCGCGCCAACGGTGGGGATCGGCACGCCTTCCGGCGGCGTCACCAGTTTGAGGGTCGCGGCGATCTGCTTGGCGACCTGGGCCGAGCGCAAGCCGCCGGAGACGCCACCATAGCTGACGAAGCCGGCAACTTTGTAGTTCCACTCGTTATAGACGTAGTTGAACGCGTTGATCAGCGACGGCGGCGGGCCGTAGTTATATTCGGGAATGACGAAGGCGAAGGCATCGGCCTCCTTGACGCTGGCGCTCCATTGCTTGGTATGCGCGTGCTCGTATTTCTGCATCCGCGGATGCACCGGCTCGTCGTAGACGGGCAGATTGAAATCGGCCAGGTCGACCAGTTTGGATTCGAAGCCGCCGTGCTTCTGGGCGAAGTCGTGAAACCAGCGGCCGATCGCCGGACCGATCCGGCCCGGACGCGTGCTGGTGATGATGACATGAAGTTTGGACGCCACGTGATGCTCTCCGAAATGCGCGAAAATAGTCTGTGACCGGCAACGCTATGCAGGTTACAAAAGAATACCTAGATCGATGCGGCAGGACGCACAAGAAGGCACAGCAATGGAACAAGGGAACACGGATGTGACCGAGGGCTGCCAGCGGGTGAAGGCGACCCTGACGCGGATCGGCGACAAATGGACCATTCTGGTGATCCGCATGCTCGGCGAAAGGCCCATGCGTTTCAACGAGCTGCGCCGCAAGATCGACGGCGTGTCGCAGCGCATGCTGTCGCTGACCCTGCGTGGATTGGAGCGAGATGGCTTTGTCATCCGTACTGTCCGGCCGACGGTGCCGCCGCAGGTGGATTATACGCTGACGGCGCTCGGCGCCTCCCTGCTTGGCCCCGTCAAGGCGCTCGGCGACTGGGCCTTTGCGCACGAGGCGCAGGTCGTAGCAGCGCGAGCACGCTATGACCGTTTGCAGGGCCAGGCGGCCGCTTTGACTCCCGTCGACAAACTCATCGATCCAGACGAATTATCACCCCATTACGGGTGAGCGAGTTAA
>JAQGJO010000004.1 GCA_028290595.1 Hyphomicrobiales bacterium
GAGGCCAACGCCGTGTTCATGTCCGGCGACGCCGCGTTTACCGTCGCCGACTCGCTGTGGTGGGGCACCTTCAACGACGCGGCGAAATCCAAGATCGCCGGCAAGGTCGGCGCCGCAAGCTTCCCGCTCGGTCCCAACCGAACCAAGCCGTTCGCCTGGGACGATATCTGGGGCTGGGCGATCCCGAAGTCGATCGCGCCGGAGCGCAAAAAGCTCGCCAAAGAGATGCTGGAAGCCATGATGCTCGACAAGGAAGGCCAGAAGAAGCTGTTCAAGGCGACCGGCGCGCCGCCGCCCAACACCGAGTTCTGGGCGGAAATCGCGGCGGAAGATTCCTTCATGAAGCTGTTGAAGGAATCGGTGCTCGATAGCCCCGACAAGGTGCGCGGCGCCTATTACTTCCCGCAATGGCCCGCCGTGCACAAGGCGTTCAACGATACCGTGACAAAGGCCATCACCGGCAAGCGCGAGGACATCGCCAAGGTGCTGGCCGACGGTGCGCCGATCGTCAGCAAGGCCGCGCAGTAGTCGCGTCAGCAGCAACCCGCCGCGCCTGTCGCGGCGGGTTGTTTTTCGAAATAGACATCACGTTGAAAACGGCGGGTAAATGGCAGCGATCACACTCAGCAAGCTGAACAAGCATTATGGCTCGCTGTTCCACGCCGTGAAGGACGTCGACCTCGAGATTGCCGACAAGGAGTTCGTGGCGCTGGTCGGCCCGTCCGGCTGCGGCAAGTCCACGACGCTGCGCATGATTGCGGGCCTCGAGGACATCACCAGCGGCGACATCCGCATCGGTGATCGGGTGGTGAACCACCTGCCCCCGCGCGACCGCGACATCGCCATGGTGTTCCAGAACTACGCGCTCTACCAGCACATGAGCGTCTACGACAATCTCGCCTTCGGCCTGCGCAACCAGAAGGCCCCGGAAGCCGAGATCAAGGCCGCGATCGACCGCGCGGCCGGCATGCTCGGCCTGCATGAACTGCTGCAGCGCAAACCGAAGCAG
Organism: Hyphomicrobiales bacterium; assembly: GCA_028290595.1. The sequence continues at coordinate 1,010 of JAQGJO010000004.1, forward strand.
CTGTCCGGCGGCCAGCAGCAGCGGGTGGCGCTCGGCCGCTGCAACGTGCGCAATCCGCAGGTGTTCCTGTTCGACGAGCCGCTGTCGAATCTCGACGCCAAGCTGCGCGCCCAGATGCGGATCGAGATCAAGCGGCTGCATGCAGCGATCCCGACCACGTCTGTTTTCGTGACCCACGACCAGGTCGAGGCCATGACGCTGGGCGACCGGGTCGTGATCATGCGCGACGGCCGGGTGCAGCAGGTCGGCACGCCGCTGCAGGTCTACGGCAAACCCGCCAACAAGTTCGTCGCAGGTTTTATCGGCGCGCCGGCGATGAATTTTATCAGCGTCATTGTGCACAGCGCGGAAGGCGCGACGGCGGTCGAGGCCGCAGGGTTAAAGTTGACGGTTGATGGCGCCAATGCGCGCGCGCTCGAACCCTACAATGGCCGGCAGGTGATCATGGGGGCCCGACCGGAGCATCTCGGGCTCGGCGAAGGCGCGCCGGGATCCGGCTTCGATGCCCGCGTCGAAGTCGTCGAGCAACTCGGCTCCGAGATCCTGCTCGAGACCAGCGTCGGCGGCACCACCGTCACCGTGGCCCGCGTCGCCGCGGAAACGGCGATCGCGCGGGGCGATCAGGTCCGCATCTCGGCCCAGCTCGGCCGCCTGCATTTTTTCGATCCCGAGACCGAGTTGCCGGTTTCGGGGTGAGCGCTCCGCGGCCCCTATATCGGTATCCAACCGCTTGAATAATGTTAAACGCCTTAGCCTTGATCCCACCCAAAATGGGTGCTATTTTACCCAAAATGGGTGGGATGATGGAAGCCGTCAGTATTTCCAACGCACTGTTTTCGAAGGTCCAGCAGCGGGTGCTGGCTCTTATTTTCGGTAACACCGAGCGGAGCTTTTACGCTTCGGAGATTGTCCGAAACGTTCGCTCCGGCACGGGCGCGGTGGAACGCGAGCTTTCCCGCTTGAGGAACAGCGGTCTCGTTTCCGTTGAGCGCATCGGCAACCAGAAGCACTATCGCGCGAATCCGGATTCGCCCATTTTTGCGGAGCTCAAAAGCCTCATTCTGAAAACGATCGCCGTCGCCGAGCCCTTGAGGGAATCGCTTGGGTCGTTGTCGGACAGTATCGACGCTGCGTTCATCTACGGGTCGGTGGCCAAGGGCACGGATACCGCGCGCAGCGATATCGACCTGATGGTGATCGGGAACGATCTCGACCTTGCTCATCTTTATAGTGCAGCCCAGGATGCCGAAGGAAAACTGTTGCGCAAGGTCAATCCGACATTCCTTTCGCCGGCCGACTGGAAGCGAAAGGCCGCCGAAAAGGGTTCGTTCATCAGCAAAATAAATGCCCAGCCGAAGATTTTCGTTGTTGGCGCGGCGGAAGATTTGTAGCGATGGGAAAGCTAGAACTCGACAATCTCGTAAAAATCGAACGGCTCAAGGCCGAACCTCCGACGCGTTCCGAATATACCGGCATGGTTGTTTCCGCCCGCAAGCGCCTTGTCGATGCGCAAAACGAAGACCTGGACCCCGACAGCCAGTTCGATCTCGCCTACGGAGCCGCTCACAGGCTGGCACTCGCAGCGCTACGCCGCGAAGGCTATCGTTCCGAGGACCGCATCACCGTCTTTCAAACGCTCGTACACACACTGGGAATGGATCGGTCCCACATTCAGACGTTTCTCAAGGCCCATAACGAACGGAATCTCGCCGAGTATCAGGGTCGCATGGAAATCGACGCAACGCTTCTGACCGCTTTGCTGCATTCGACAAAGACACTGGAGGCGGAAGTCGGCAAGCTAACGCCACCAGCCGAGGATTGATTGAAACTACCGACAGGAGCCCAAATTGCGGTTTCCGGCTGAGGCTCTCCCTCGTTACTTCCGCTCCAGATGCCACGCGCCATCCCAGCCCTCGCCGGGCGGCGCCGCGATCAGGCTGTCGATACGCTTGATAAACCTCATCGACGGCCCGTCGCCCGGCATCGCCAGCAGCGCGGCCTCAAAACACCGCCGCGCCTCGTCCCAGCGCTGCGCGCGATAGGCGGCAAGCCCTTCGGAATAGCGGGCGCGCAATTCGAGTTGCGCGGCCGTCAACTCCCCCTTGCCGCCCATGATTTCGAACACTGCCTGTGGCCGGGTCTGGCCGCGCGTCACGACCCGGT
>JAQGJO010000017.1 GCA_028290595.1 Hyphomicrobiales bacterium
TCCGGGGTCGGCTCGCGGCCGATCTCATGCAGCATCTGGCGCGAAGTGCGCACCAGCTTGTTGATGGTCTCGATCATGTGCACCGGGATACGGATGGTGCGCGCCTGATCGGCAATGCTGCGCGTGATCGCCTGGCGGATCCACCAGGTCGCATAGGTCGAGAACTTGTAGCCGCGGCGGTATTCGAATTTATCGACCGCCTTCATCAGGCCGATATTGCCTTCCTGAATGAGATCGAGGAACTGCAGGCCGCGGTTGGTGTATTTCTTGGCGATCGAAATCACGAGGCGCAGATTGGCCTCGACCATTTCCTTTTTCGCCTGCCGGGCTTCGCGCTCGCCCTTCTGCACCATCTGCACGATCTTGCGGAACTCCTGGATTTCCAGGCCCGTCTCGGTCGCCAGATTGTGGATGTCGGAACGCATGTCGCGGATGCGATCCTTCTCGATGGAAACGAAGCCTTTCCATCCCTTGCTGCCAAGCTTGGAGACGCGCAGAATCCATTTCGGATCGAGCTCGCCGCCCTGGTAGTTGCGCAAAAAGTCCTCGCGCATCACGCCATGGCTTTCGGCCAGACGCATCAGCCGCAGTTCGAGACCGATCAGCCGCTTGTTGATGTCATACAGTTGTTCGACCAGCGCCTCGATGCGGTTCTGGTTGAGCGACAGCGACTTCACGTCGACGACGATCTCTTTCTTGAGCGTCTTGTACTTGCGCTCCTGCGCCGGCGTCAGCGCTTCGTTCTTCAGCTTGTTTTCGACATTCTGGTCCTGCAGCCGGCGCAGCTTCTTATAGGCCGAAGCAATGCGGTCGAACGTCTCCAGAACTTTCGGCTTCAACTCGGCTTCCATCGCCGAGAGCGATACGGAATTCTCCATATCGTCTTCATCGTCGAAGTTTTCTTCGCCGGCCGGCTTCTCGCCGTCTTCATCGTCATTGCGCGGCGCCGGCGTCGGCGCCGCGCGCGCGGCCGCCTGCTGCTGCAATTGCTGCGCCTGACGTGCCGCCAGTGCTTCCTGCGCGCCCGGCGCAGTCATGTCGATCTTCGGCGTATTCTTGCCGTCGGGTCCGGCATAGGTCGCTTCGAGATCGATGATGTCGCGCAGCAGAACCTTGCCGTCGTTGAGTTCATCGCGCCAGATGATGATGGCCTGGAAGGTCAGCGGGCTTTCGCAAAGCCCGGCGATCATCGCTTCGCGGCCAGCCTCGATCCGCTTGGCGATGGCGATTTCGCCTTCGCGCGACAGCAGTTCGACGGAGCCCATCTCGCGCAGATACATGCGCACCGGATCGTCGGTACGGTCGGTCGGCTCAGACGTGCGCGTGGCAACGACAGCCGTGGCGCGCGGCGCCTCGACAAGCTCTCCGCCTTCGGCCTCTTCTTCCGCCGGCGCCTCTTCGGTTTCGGCATCGTCAGCGTCTTCGGAATCGACGACATTGATGCCCATCTCGTTGAGCATCGCATAAATGTCTTCGATCTGATCCGACGACACTTCCTCGGACGGAAGCACGGCGTTCAACTCGTCATGGGTGACAAAGCCGCGCTTCTTGGCGGCCTTGATCATCTTCTTGACTGCGGCATCGGAGAGATCAAGCAAAGGACTGTCGGTCGTCTCTACGACTGCGACTTCGCCTTCACGTTTCTCTTCGTCCTTCTTTGCCATCTCGCACTCCAAGTCACAGTCCGCTTCCGCATTCACATGCGCACGGAAATCGAATTCACTCGCGCCGCGCCGTCACAGGCGATTCGTCCGGCGTGAACATTGACGTTGCGGACTTAAGCCCGCCTTAACCATCCAGCACTCTGGTCCCAGAAAATCTGTGCCCCAAAATCAAAAGAGACCGGACGCAACTATAGCGACCGACCTTGCCGTCCGGACATGAACCCGAAACCTTCGACCGCAGCCTCACGGCCATCAATCGCCCCCAGCTCCGTCTGGATTTCCCTGAGGCGGGCGACATTCTGCTCGTTGGCGTCCTCGGCAAGCGCGATCTCGGCCGATTTCAGTTCTCTATGTAACGCTATAGCGCGCCGATGCAAGGCCAGGGCCTGTTTCAAAGCCGCCTCCGCATCCTCTTCCGCCGCTTCCGGTTTGACCACCCAGAGCGAGGCGACGGCAACCATGGCCTCGACCTTTTGGCGGTCGGCCGCCAGGCCCAGATCGTCGAGCGCAGCGCAAAGTTCGATGTCGCTGTCGTAGCGGTCCGCCGACAGGGTGGTCAGGGCGTCGCGCAGGCGGCAAGCCTCCCGGCTCAAAAATTCGAGGCTGGCAAGATCTTCCACATGCCGGGCCAAAAGCCCCGGATGGCTGGTGAAAAGCAGCAAAATATGGGCTTCCCGGCGGGAAATACCGCCAGTTTGAGCCATGGTCGAGGATTTCGCGAAGCTTGAGCTAAGACTGAGCGGGCTGAAGCGATAGCCCTGCGCCGCGCCAGGCGGCTGAAACCGCCCGCCGCCGCGCGACGGCGTCCACGGCTGGCCGGGGCGGCGCGCCTGCGCGGGCTCCCGCCTGGACCCGCGATTGCCGCGCATGCCGTCGAGCCGGCCACGCATATCGTCGAGATAATAGCGCCGCAGGGTCTCGTCGCCGATCGTTCGCACGATGGTGGCAAGCCGGCGCTCCAGCGCGGCGCGGCGTTCCGGCGTGTCGAGCGGCCCAGCCTCGCTCTCGCGTGCCCATAAAACGTCCGCCAATGGCTTGGCGGCGTTCAATACGCTTAAAACTGCGTCGGAACCGCCGTTGCGGGCGAGATCGTCCGGGTCTTGTCCGTCGGGCAGAAAGGCGAACCGCAGGCTCTTGCCGGCGCCCAGCAAAGGCAAGGCCGTGTCGATCGCCCGGTGCGCCGCCTTGCGGCCGGCCCGGTCGCCGTCGAAACACAGGATCGGCTCTTCGGCCATGCGCCAGAGCAGTTCGCACTGATCGGGCGTCAGCGCCGTGCCGCAGGGGGCGACCACATTGGCGAAGCCCGCCGAGGTCATCGAAATCGCGTCAACATAGCCTTCGACGACGATCACGCTGCCGTCGGCATCATGCGCCGCCTTGCGGGCGTTGTGGTGGTTATAGAGGATCGACCCCTTGTGATAGAGCGGCGTTTCCGGCGAATTTAGATATTTCGCCGGGACGTCCTTCTCCAGCGCCCGGCCGCCGAAGGCAATGACCTTGCCGGCGCGGTCGCAGATCGGAAACATCACCCGGTCGCGAAACCGGTCGTAGGGCACGGCGATGTCTTCGCCATGGATCAGCATGCCGGCTTCGATCATGGTCTCGGCGGTGGCGCCTTTGGCGGCCAGATAATCGCGCAGGGCGAAGCGCTCGTCCGGCGCATAGCCGATGCGGAACTGCGTCTGCACCTGGGCGCCAAGGCCGCGGCCGGTGAGATAGCCGCGCCCGCGCGCGCCGGTGCGCGCCTGCAATTGCTCCTCGAAAAACTTAGCCGACAGCTCCAGCACTTCCTGCAGGGTGGCGCGCTTCTTTTCACGCTCGATATTCTCCGGCGTCGATTTCGGCAGGCTGACGCCGGCTTCCGCCGCCAGCCGTTCCACGGCTTCCGGAAACGACAGCCCCTCGGTGCGCATCACAAAATCAAAAATATTGCCGTTCTGGCCGGACGAAAAATCGAACCACGCCATTTTCTGGTCATTAACGAAAAACGAAGGCGACTTTTCCGTCGTGAACGGCGACAGGCCGGTGAATTCGCGGCCGGATTTCTTCAATTGCACGCGTTTGCGCACGACCTCCGAAACCGGAAGCCGCGCCTTGATCTCTTCAAGCAGGGACGGGGTGAATCGCATCGACGCTGTTCTCAACACGCAATAATAGGGCTTTTGCCGCCTGCGAGTCGGGATATCGCGAGCTTTTCCCCGTTTTCCAACATCAGGACGAACTTGAAGGTCAAAAATCCGGCGAGCATGCAAGCAGACGATGCTTGTGCCGCCATATTAACAGATTTGCGACCATCTATGGGCGGGACAACGGCTTTTTCGCGAACGATTCTGCTTGCTTGACCGTTTTGTCTTGTATCCAATTCCGCCCGGAGCCGTTTCGGCTTCTATTCCGCCTCGGCGATCGTCTGCTTGAAGCGGAGATTTGAAGAGGAGCACCTATGACAACTGCTGCAATTGTTACCCTCATTCTGCAGCTCGTTGGTGGCGCGATCGGTGGCAACGGCATTGCCGGCGCCATCAAAAACACCAATCTAGGTACGACCGGCAATACGATTGCCGGAGCCATCGGCGGTCTGGCCGGTGGTGCGACGTTATCCTCGTTGATACCGGCTTTGGCCAGCGGTGGTATGGATCTCGGCGCCATGGCCGGTCAACTGGTCGGTGGCGGCGTATCCGGTGCGATCGTGACGGCCGTCGTCGGCATGATCATGAACTCCATGAAAAGCAAGGCCTAACGAAAAAGGGCCTAACCAAATAAGGCTGCTAACAGTCGGACGACGCCGGGCGGTGGAGCAATCAACCGCCCAGCATACCCTTCACCAGGCCGCTTGCCTTGCCGAAATCGATCTGCCCGGCATATTTCGCCCGCAGCACCCCGACCACCTTGCCCATATCCTTCATCGACGACGCCCCGGTCTCGGCGATGGCGGCCGTGATCGCGGCTTTCACCTCATCGTCGCTCATCTGCTTGGGCAGAAATTCGCCGATAATGGCGATCTCCTCGCGCTCCTGCGTCTCAAGCTCCGGCCGGCCGGCCTTGGCGTAAATATCCGCCGATTCCTGACGGCTTTTCACCATTTTTTGCAGCAAAGCCAGAATTTCCTCATCCGACACGGTTTTGCCGAGGCCGCGCGCTTCGATATCCTTGTCCTTGAGCGCGGCCATCATCATCCGCACCGTGGCAAGCCGGCGCTTGTCGCCCGCTTTCATCGCCGCTTTCATGACGGTGGTGAACTGTTCGCGCATAGAATGCTCCTGTTGCCGAAACTGGGCCGCACCGGCCCTTTTCATAAGTTTGCGCACGATCTTTTCACAAAACCGCCTTTTCCTTTCGCGGTTCATGCGTTAGCGTGCGCGCCAATTCAATCCCATATCCGCTGCAGATGCGGCGCGCCAGCGCGCCCGCAGGCGCGCGCGAACGGTACAAGACAAATTACAAGACAAATTAGGTAGTAAGACGACCATGACCGAGGTTCAAGACAGGCCGGCCGCGACGGGCTGGACCAAACCAATCCCCACCGCTTTGCTGATTCTCGCCGACGGCACGGTCATTGAAGGCTTCGGCCTCGGCGCCACCGGCCATGCAGTGGGCGAAGTCTGCTTCAACACCGCCATGACCGGCTACCAGGAAATCCTCACCGACCCGTCCTATGCCGGACAGATCATCACCTTCACCTTCCCCCATATCGGCAATGTCGGCACCAACGAGGAAGACATCGAGACCGTCAACCTGGCAGCATCGTCCGGCGCAAGAGGTCTGATCGTGCAGGCGCCGATCACCGCTCCGGCGAATTTCCGCGCCACCCGCCATCTCGATCAATGGCTGAAGGCCCGCAACATCATCGGCCTGAGCGGCATCGACACACGCGCGCTGACCGCGCTCATTCGCGAAAAGGGCATGCCCAATGCGGTCATCGCCCATGCGCCGGACGGCAAGTTCGACCTCGCCGCCCTGAAAAAAAAAGCCGCCGCCTGGCCCGGCATCGATGGCATGGATCTGGTGCCCTCCGTCACCACGGCGCAGCGCTTCGACTGGGACGAGACGACCTGGGTCCTCGGCAAAGGCTACGGCCGCCAGGACCAGCCGAAACTTAAAGTTGTCGCCATCGACTATGGCGTGAAGCGCAATATTCTGCGGCTCCTGGCGAAAGCCGGCTGCGCCGTCACCGTCGTGCCCGCAACAACCGCCGCCGAGGACATTCTGGCGATGAAGCCCGACGGCGTCTTCCTCTCCAACGGCCCCGGCGATCCGGCGGAAACCGGCAAATATGCCGTGCCCGTCATACGCGCATTGCTCGACGCCAAGATGCCGACCTTCGGCATCTGCCTCGGCCATCAGATGATGGGACTGGCGGTCGGCGCCAAGACCACGAAAATGCATCAGGGCCATCACGGCGCCAATCATCCAGTGATGGATTACACCACCGGCAAAGTCGAGATCGTCTCGATGAATCATGGTTTCGCCGTCGATACTGCGACATTGCCGGGCAACGCCAAGGAAACCCATCGTTCGCTCTTCGATGGCTCCAATTGCGGTATCGCGCTGAACGACCGGCCGGCCTTTTCGGTCCAGCACCATCCTGAAGCCAGCCCCGGCCCGCAGGATTCGCATTATCTCTTCGGCCGCTTCGTCGAAATGATGGAGACGGCGAAGAAGGCGTAGAGCATTTTCTAAATCGACATTCGGGAGGCGTGCATGAAAGTCGGCGACGCGATCGCGGAAATCCTCAAGCGCGAAGGCGTGGATACGCTGTTCGGCTATCCCGTCAACCGCATGTTCGAATGCGCTGCCGCCGCTAAGATCAGACCTATCACCGTGCGGCAGGAACGCATTGGCGTGCACATGGCCGATGCGGTGGCGCGCATCACCTCCGGCAAGAAGATCGGCGTCTTCGCCATGCAGCATGGCCCCGGCACCGAGAATGCGCTCGGCGCGATTGCGCAATGCTACAGCGAGTCCGTACCGATCCTGGTTCTGCCCGGCGGCTATGATCGCAGGCTGGCCCATGTCGATCCTAATTTCAGCGCCACCAGAGGCATGCAGCCCTTCGTCAAATCGGTCGAGCAGCTTACCTCTGGCACCGACGTTCCCAATGTGATGCGGCGCGCTTTCACGCAATTGCGCAACGGCCGCGGCGGCCCCTGCGTCGTCGAAATTCCCAAGGACGTCTGGAACGAGGACGTGCCGGATAATTTCAACTATAAGCCCGTCATCGCCACCCGCTACGGGCCCGACCCTGCCGCCGTAAGCGAAGCGGCGGATCTGCTCGCCAATGCCAAGCGCCTCGTCATTTATGCCGGCCAGGGCGTGCATTACGCGCAAGCCTGGCCGCAATTGCGCCGGCTTGCCGAACTGCTCGCAGCCCCCGTCTGCACGTCGCTTGAGGGCAAGAGCGCGTTTCCGGAAAACCATCCGCTGGCGCTGGGTTCTGGCGGTGCCGCCATGCCGCGCGCCGTGCGTGACTTTCTCGATACGTCGGATGTCATCTTCGGTGTCGGCTGTTCGTTCGGTGAAACCGCCTTCGGCGTCACCATGCCGCCAGGCAAGACGATCATCCAGGCGACGCTCGATCCCAAACATCTCAACAAGGACATCGAGGTTGCCTGCGGCCTCATCGGCGACGCAGCGCTGACGCTCGACGCTTTGCTGGAAGAACTGGCCGAGCGTGTGAAGACGCCGCGCAATCAAAACGCCAAGGCCGCCGAGATTGCCGCCGTGCGCGAACCCTGGCTGGCGCGCTGGCGCGCCAAACTGACCTCGAACGAAACGCCGATCACGCCCTATCGCGTCATCAACGATCTGATGCACACGGTCGACGTGCCCAACACCATCATCACCCATGATGCGGGATCGCCGCGCGATCAGCTCTCGCCGTTCTGGGTGTCGACCACGCCTCTGTCCTATCTCGGCTGGGGCAAGACCACGCAGCTCGGCTACGGCCTCGGCCTCGCCATGGGCGCCAAGCTGGCCGCGCCCGACAAGCTCTGCATCAACGTCTGGGGCGATGCGGCGATCGGCTTCACCGGCATGGATTTCGAAACCGCCGCCCGCTACAAAATTCCGATCCTGTCGATCCTGTTCAACAATTTCTCGATGGCCTGCGAACTCGACATCATGCAGATCTCGACGCGCGACTATCGCGCCACCGATATCTCCGGCCATTATGCCGATTTCGCCAAAGCGCTCGGCGGCTACGGCGAACGCATCACCGACCCGGCGCAGATTATCCCCGCCATTAAGCGCGGCATCGAGAAGACGAAGGAAGGCACGCCCGTGCTGCTGGAGTTCATTACCTCGCTGGAAGTGGCGCAGTCGCGCTTCCCGCTCAAGGCGTAAGCAGCGGGGCGGACGAGAGGCACTTGTCCGTTGCCTTGTTTTCGCTGACATTCTCTGGTCATTGTATCAGCAGAATCAGCCCCTTGCTTATAGTGGATCTAAACTGCGCATCGGCGCCCGCCCTTGCTCCGACCTGTCGACCCAACTATGTTGCGCGCCAGTGCCGAGGGGATGACAGCCGCACGCCAGACGAGGGCGGAGCGCAGTACGTTTGAAAGTCGAGACGCATGACAATAGCAATGGCAAGCTCAGCCACGGAAATCTCCAAGTCGGTTTGCGCGTCTATCGCAAATCGCAAAGCCTTCGAGCAGCCCTATCTGCATTACCTCGTTGACGACCTCTTCCCGGCGGAAGTCACGCCGGCATTGAACAATCTGCCGTTCGGTGCGCCTTCGACTGAAGGTGTTTCAGGCAAGCGCGAATTGCACAATGATACGCGGTCTTATTTCGATGCCGCCAATATGGAACGCTTTCCGGTGATGCGGGACGTGGCGACAGCCTTGCAGTCGCCGGAAGTGACGCGCGCCATCGCATCGGCCTTCAATGCGCCCATCGACGACACGCTGCTGCGCCTGGAATACGCGCTCGACATCGACGGCTTCTGGCTGCAGCCCCACACCGATCTCGGCGTCAAGAAATTCACCTGCCTGATCTATGTGTCGGATGAGCCCGGTCACGAAAATCTCGGCACTGACATCTATCGCAGCGAGACGGAACATTTCGGTCGCTCGCCGTTCATCCCCAATTCGGCGATGATCTTCGTGCCCGGCAGCAACACGTACCACGGCTTCGAGAAGCGGCCGATCCACGGCGTGCGCAAATCGGTGATCCTCAATTACGTCACCCACGACTGGCGCGCCCGCGAGCAATTGTCCTTCCCCGGCACGCCGGTCAGACTTTAGTGGCAGTCAGCTCCCAAGAGCCCTCATCCTGAGGAGCAACTCTTTGCGTTGCGTCTCGAAGGACGGGGGCGTCAGACCGCAGTCTTCCAACGCGACAGCAAAGCTGCGGCGTAT
>JAQGJO010000065.1 GCA_028290595.1 Hyphomicrobiales bacterium
TCCACCAACAATAAGCACCGACGCCGTTGCAACGCCTGGTTTCCCGCTCGCGCTTCGCGCGTCGGGAATGACAGGGGTTGCCACAAGTCGGCCCTATCTCAACAACGTCGACTTCACCCACCATCCAGGATGATGGCGGCGGATGACGGAGGCGGCGCGGGCCGCCGCATGGCAGGTCTCGAACAGGCCGAAACAGGTAGCACCCGAGCCAGACATGCGCACCAGCCGACAGCCCTTGGCGGCGGCGATCACCGCCAGCACATGGCTGATGGATGGCGCCAGCACGCAGGCCGCATCCTCCATATCGTTGCGGGCCTTCTTCAGGGCCGCGACAAGGCCGTCGAGCGGCATTCCCGGCGCAAGGTCAGGATGTTTGCCGAAGCTCCTGCTCTCGCCGGGCTGCAGGCGCATTTCGGCAAACACAGCGCGCGTTTCGACGGCGACGCCGGGATTGACGAGTACGCAGAACAGGCGCGGCAAAGCCAGCGGTGGTCCGAGATCCTCGCCGCGTCCGCGCATGACCCGCGCCGTCTGCCGCAGGCAGACCGGCACATCCGATCCGGTTGCGGCGGCAGCCTCGATCAGCCGCGCATCGTCCAGGGAGAGGTTGTTGGCCCGCGCCAGCAGGCGCAGGGCAGCCGCGGCATCCGATGATCCGCCGCCGAGACCCGCCGCCACCGGCAGGCGTTTGAGAAGCTGGAACGCGCCGCCGCGCAGGCCTGGAACGCGCTGGCCAAGCTCGCGCGCCGCGCGCAGCACCAGATTGTCGTCGTCAGGTCCTGCTTCGCGGGCGGTCGGGCCGCTCGTCGTCAGCGTTGTGGTTGCGCCGGGCTCCAGCGAGAGCTGATCGCCGCCGCCCGAGAAGGCGACAAGACTTTCAAGGTCGTGCCAGCCGTCGGCGCGGCGGCCGCGCACATGCAAGGTCAGATTGACCTTGGCCGCCGCTTTTTCGACGAGCACCGTCATGGATCAAGCGCCTTGCGGGAGGTGTTACGCCGCAACCTGCCAATCGCGTCATGCCCGGCCTTGTGCCGGGTATCCACGCCGGGACATTGCCGCATGTTGCAAGAAAGCGCATGCATCAGAGCGTCTATCACTTCCTCGCGTTATTCGCATGCACCGCGTGGATGCCCGGGACTAGCCCGGGCATGACGGAGAGATTGCGGCCCCACACTCTCAGGATGAGGGCTTCTCGAGGCTTTCAGCCGCCGTTGGTTTTCGGCTTGTCAATTTCGATGGCGGGAACCGAGGCTTCCGCATCCATACCTTTTTCGATCTTGCGAAGAATTTTCGGCAGTTCCTCGGGGTCGGGGTCGAGATCGCGCGCATGGTTCCACTGGAATTGCGCTTCGAGCTTGCGTCCGACTTTCCAATAGGCGTCGCCGAGATGATCGTTGATCACGGGATCCGACGGCTTCAGGTCGATGGCGCGTTCGAGCTGGGCGACCGCATCGTCATATTGCCCGAGGCGGTAATAGGCCCAGCCGAGGCTGTCGACGATATAGCCGTCGCGCGGCCGCAACTCGACGGCACGCTTCAGCATTCTGAAGGCATCGTCGAGATTGAGGCCCTTATCCACCCAAGAATAGCCGAGGTAGTTCAGCACCACCGGATTTTCCGGCACCATTTCCAGTGCTTTTTTGAAATCGGCTTCCGCCAGCGGCCATTGCTTGCTGCGTTCGTAGCTGACGCCGCGATAATAGTAGATCGTCCAATCGGTCTTGCCGCGCTGGGTCGAGGCATCCAGCGCCTTGGTATAGGTCTCCGCCGACTCGGCGAACATCTTGCGCGAGCGCTGCAGGTTGGCGAGCGCCAGCAGAGCGTCGGGATCTTTGGGCTGGTCCTTGACGATGGCGGCGAGGTGCTCGATCGCCTCGTCCTTGCGGTCGAGTTTTTCAAGCACGAAGGCGATCTGCAGATCGGCCGTGGCTTTCAGCGGCGAACTGGCCGGCATGCTCTCGAACACATCGATGGCGCGCGCATCCTGCTTGATGCGTTCATAGGCGTCACCCAGGCTGATGATGGCGAGCGGATGGTCGGGCTGCAGCCACAGCGCCAGGCGCAGATAGATGATCGCCGCAAGTTCGTCGCCCTGGCTGCCGCCGGCCGAAGCCAGGCCGTACAGCACTTCGGCCGCACCGGCCGTCGGCGTGTTCAGAACCGAATCGAGCTGCTTGCCAGCAGCAAGCTGCTGCATGGCCTGCACGATCACCGGATGCCGCGGCAATTGATCGTCGAAGGCTTTGTAGGCCTTCAACGCTTCGTCATTGTGGCCCTGGCGCGATTCGATGCGGGCGTAGGCGTCGACGAGCCGCAGCGTGCCGTTTTCCGCCTCGTAAGCCGAGCGCATGCGCTTGGCCGCCTCAGCCGGCTTCTTGGCGATGTCCAGGATCAGGCCGGCGTGATAGTCGCGAAACAGAGCCAGTCGGCGATCCGACAGCTTGTCGGTCGTCTCGATCGCCTTGTTGTAATCGCCGGCGCCGGCAAAGGCCCAGGCGGTTAGCAGGATGGATGTGATCTCGCCCTGGCGGAAGCCGCCGCCCTTGGCGAGATAAGTGCGTGCCGCGGCGAACTGCCGGGTTTTGATGGCGCGCACGCCAAGCGCCAGATTGGCGAGACCGTTGCGCGGGTCGCTGCGCAGAAGACGTTCCGCCAGGCTCATCGCCTGGGGCATGTCCCCATTGGCGATCGAAGACACAAAGGCGCGTTCGATCAGGGTCGGATTGCGCGGATCGAAGCGCAGGACTTCGCGGAAATAAGTCGAGGCGGCGAGCGTATCGCGCTGGGCAGAGGCGGACAGGGCCGCGAGATAATTGCCGGCCGGGCTGCCGCCGACTTCAAAAGGCGTTGCGACCGCGCGCGACTCTCGCGCATTGGCGGCCGGAAGGTTCAGGCAGAGCAGGGCAAGACCGGCAGCGGCTGCGCTTCTAGTCGTTCGTTTCACGGCGGATTGGCTTGTAAACAGCACGCGCGTCTCTGTGGTTGAGGGTGGCGACAGGTCTTTCGGAAGAACAAGTCTTTCGGGAGAAACTGCCCGGTCTGCAGGAAACCAGCATTTGGCCGAGAATCCATGCGGAACATGGCCTTTTTGAGCCTAGCGGGCAAGTGGTGGAAGAATCAAACAATTGGCATCGCGATGGTTGCAACTAAGGCCAGGCCTGCCCTTAAAAGGCGATTTC
>JAQGJO010000075.1 GCA_028290595.1 Hyphomicrobiales bacterium
AGATGCTGTAGGCCACGCGCAGGGTCAGCGCCTTGTCGCGATGCAGTGCGAACAGCGCATCATAATCCTGCGGCGTCAGGTTGAAGCCGCCCGGATCGATGACGCCGGTGACGCCATAGCGATTGAGCTCATGGAAGAAGGCTTTGGTGCCCTCGGCGGCGGCGGCGGCGCCGGTCGCCGGCAGGCGTTCGAACAGCCGGGTAATGGCCGGCGTATCGCCTGCGAGCCAGCCGTTCAACGCGCCGTCATCTTCACGCTCCAGCCGCAAGCCCGGCGGCGCATCGTCGTCGCCTTCGATCCCCCAGGCTGCAAGCGCCTCCGGCGTCAGCAGAGCGGCGCGGTAGAACAATTGCACATAGGCCGGGCGGCCCTGCGCGGCAGCGACAAGTTCGGCCTGGGTCGGGCGGCGGCTTTCAGCGAATTGCTGCGGCGTCCAACCGCCGGCGACCACCAGCCAGGCGTTTGGCGGCAGCGATCGCGCGGCCGATGCAAGCCGATCCATCGCCTCGGTGATGGTTTTCGTGCCGATCCAGTTTACTTCCGTGGCAAACGTGCGCCCGGCGCGAATGGCATGGATGTGGGAATCGATCAGGCCGGGAATGACGGTCCGGCCGCCCAGATCGATGCGTGTCGCATCTGCTCCGGCGCGGCGGCGCAGGTCGCGGGCACTACCAGTTGCCGCGATGGTGCCGTCGCGGACAAGCAATGCCTCGGCGAACGATCCCTTGGCATCTTGCGTGGCGATGCGGCCGTTGAAAAGCAGCAGATCGCGCGCCTGTGCAGCCGTCGCCAGCACCAGCGATGTCGCGAGCAGCAGCGCTGCGACTATTCCTTTTCGAGCAGACACTCGACTTCCACCGGCGCGTCCATGTCTTTCCCCAGCTTCCTGCGCGACAGGTTGAGCAGACGATATCCGTTGAGCGAACAGGTGATCTTCATAGCTTCGGGATCGACGTTCTTGGCGAAGCCCTGCAGTTTGAAGCGGCCATCGACGTCGGTGGTCGCCATCATCGGCAATGGCGCGCCTTTCGCCTGCGCCTGAATGCGGGCGCCTTCGAGCGGCCTGTAGCCGTTGACGTCGCGGACATCGCCGAACATGCTGGGCAGGTGGTCGTCTTCGTCCATGCCCTCAATGTCGGATCCGCCGGCGTGCACGCTCACCGGCGCAAAACCCGCCAAGACGAACGACACAGCGAACGACAAACCGAGCCCCAGCGCCCTGCGCTTCATCGCTTCCCCCACCACGGCCGACCATCGGCGCGATTGACGGCAGAGGGTACAATACCAGCGTCTTGCGCGCGAGATCATTGTCTGGGCGTGATCTCGTCCGAAAACCGGCCTCCACTTTTCGGGATCATGCCTTTAAGAGGCCAGCAGCAACTGTTGCGGTTCCAGGTCCAGCTCCGGCTTGACATTGACGCCGGCGCTCCAGGCGATAACGGCGTAATCGTCCAGCGAAATCTCGAAATAGCCGCGCCGGAAGGCATAGCCCCAGGACGGCCGGCCGCGGGTGAACGACAGATCCTGCAGCAGCGGCCGGATCGGCGTCTCGCGCATCGACAGGAAGGCGACATCGCGCCGGAACGGATGGAAGCCGTTACCCATGTCGGCGCGATAGGCCGGCCGCGGCAGGACTTCGCCGATCGCCGTGAACGCCTGTATCGGCTCGCCGGCATTCATGGCGGTTCGCGGCGAATAGAAGACGATCCGGTCGCCGCCGCCGAGCCGGCGCAGCGGCGCTTCCTTGCCGTGGTTCAGTTGGCAGAAGCCGCCGGCGCGGCCAATGGCGACATGGTCGCGCGAGGCGACGCCGATCCAAAATTTCATGTGATCCTCCTTCGGTCTGGAAAGGAGGCTAGGCCCGGCGAATGTCAGTTTGTGGCAGGAGCGGAACCTGATGGGATCAGGAAATTTCGGCGATCAGCTTTTTGATGATGGCGTCGGCGAACTGATCGTAATCCTTGATGACGATCATAAAGGCCCCCGGCCCGCCAATCACCTCTTCCTGGTAATGCTGGTCCAGATCCGGCTCGACCGACAGAATCGGCAGTCCGTTGATGACGACACCTTTCGCCACCGCCTCGTCGCGGGCCCGGCTGACCGATCGGCCGCTGGAATTGGCGCCGTCGCCGGAAATATCGATGACATGGCGGCTGCCGCGGAAGCTCTGGCCGAACAGGGTCATGGCTTGGTCGATGGCGCCGCTGATCGACGTGCCGCCGCCGTAGATGCGGCGCGGCACTTCGGCAATGGCCTCGGCGACTGCGCGAGCAGAGGCGGCGTCGGCGATTTTCATCCAGGGAATGACCTCCGCCGACACCATCGGTCCGGTCCATTGAAACATGGTCACCGCAATCGACTGGGTCAGGCCGGAGGCAATGGCGCGGGCCACGCGCGGGTCCTGGAAAGCCTGGACATACCCTTGTTTTTGCAGATTAAACCTCTGCTGACTGACCGATCCGGACGCGTCCACGGCAAGCACGAGTTCAAGATCGACATCCTCGAGAGAGGCCGATTGCGCCCACACCGGGGAACTTCCAGCAGCGAGCGCCGCGCCCAGCACTCCCAGGCCGACAACATCGCCAAGGACGTCGCGACGCGAGCGATCTTTCGTCCCCGG
>JAQGJO010000103.1 GCA_028290595.1 Hyphomicrobiales bacterium
CCAGACGACGTGCGCGGGGATGAGGACAAGCAAGGCGGCAATGCCGAGCCAGACCAGAATGGCCTTCGAGAACAGCAGAGCCATGAGATCCCAGAACGGATTGTCGTCGCCGTCCTTGGTCTTGCCGCGCACCATGATCTGCAGGCCGGCATTGAGCATCGGCTGCGAGAATTCGAACTCCGCCTCGCGGGCCGCCGTAATCGAAACCGCCGATATGCCGACGTCGGCCTTGCCGGTGCGCACGAGATCGAGCAGCCCGCGGACGTCGGGCGCCGCTTCATAGGTGGTGCGCGCCTGCAGCTTTTCGCCGATGGCGTTCCACAGATCGATGCTGAAGCCGGTGAGCGCCCCGTTTTGCTGGATCACCATGGGCGGCAGGACGCGCGTAGCAACGCGCAGCTCGCTCTGCTGGGCGCCCGCCTCGCCGAGCGTCCCGATCAGCAATGCCAAAGCAAGCGCTAGCAGCCCTCGTATCCGCGACATCACGCCCCCGCTCGATTTTCCGGGACGCTTATCGCAGTATTTTATGTCGATTCCTACCGGCGCCGGCCATAAAATCGCAGTCATTTCGGTAAGTTGCGATTATTTTGCCGGACTGTGATCCAAACCCATTCAGCGACGTATAGCTCCTAAGGGCTTGGCTGGGATTTTCGAGCACCATTTTGTATTTCGCCCCGTCCCGTCCGGTTCGCCGGGCGGGGCTATTTTTTGTGGCCTACACCGCCAGCGCCTGTTTCAGCGCCGCGCGTCGCTCGCCACGATACATTTCCTTGTAGCTACGCGGGCCAAGCGGCCCCTGCTCCACCATGACGCAGCCAAAGACCGGCCCCTCAGCGTGCAAGATGTCGTCGATCTTCGCCTCGAACGCGCTGATGTCCGACACGGTGAAGTGCTTGCGGATGTTCGCCGCCTGCGCGTGCATTTCGAAATCGACGTCGGGATTGGGGATCGGATGGCCGCCGTTGGCCTCATAGGTGCCGTTGCGGAAAACCAGATGCGTGAGATTGCGCGGCGCCACCCGGCCGATCGTCACCAGGGTTCCCAGATTCATCAGCAGCGATCCATCGCCGTCGAGCACTAGCACCCGCCGCTCCGGACAGGCCAGCGCCAGGCCGAGCCCGTGCGACGAGGCCAGCCCCATGGCGCCGGAGGAGAAATAGTTGAGCGGCCGCTCGATGATGTCCATCCAGTCCGTCGCCGAACTATAGGTTGCAACGACGATCTCATTGGTGATCTTGGTGGCGAGAAGTTCGAGCGCTTGTCTGCGGTTGATCATTTCGCCTCCGGACGTCCGCCGATGAGAATGGCTGTGGGTTTTGACTGGCGCCAGGCTTCTTCGATCTTCTCTGAGATGGCAGGCACATCGTCGTCGGTTTCGATGCAGGTGTGCGAAATGCCCAGCACATCGAGGATCGGTTCGATGATGCGAAGGCCGAAGCGCTTGGAGTCGTTTGGCGCGACGCCGGGCTCCTTGCCGAGCATGCCGATCATCATGCAGATCGGCAGCTTCTGCTCGCAGGCGACGCCGCGAATGGCGTTCACGGCATAGAGAAAGCCGGTGTACTGAACCAGGATCAGCGAGCGGCGATTGCGGTAGGTCAGGCCCGCGGCAATCCCCAGGCACTCGTCTTCCTTGCAGACGCGAATGAGCTTGAAATCCGGATCCTTGGCGATCGGCATCAGTAGACCGGCCGATGTGTGCTGGTCAGGAACCGACAACACATATTCGATGCCGGCTGCCTTGATCTCGTCGATCACTCGCGCCCCACGCAGTCGCGGCTGCGTGCCTAATGTCGTGACGTCCACATATGCCTCCCGATTATTTGGAGGCTGGATCATGCCCGCACCGTCTCCCTGCAGCCACTATCTAATTGTCGACAAGTCATACGAAAAAGTTATGCAGCCGCGGCACCGGCCGGATAACGTTCGCGGCAGATGTCTTCCGCCATTTTGACGAAGGACTTCGCTGCCGGCGATAGCGGCTCGCGTTCGCGCCGGACCACGCCGATCGGACGCTGCATCAGCGGTGACGGCAGTTCCACCGTCTTCAGCAGTCCGGCCTTCACCTCTTTCTCGACGCCGAGCCTGGCGATCACAGTGACGAAATCGCTGATTTCGACAATCGATTTCAGCACCGCCGGATTCCGGCATTCCATGCGCCCGAACGGCACCGGCAGGCCTGCCTGCTCGAAATAAAGCTTGAGCCGATGCTGGTTCCAGGTGTCGCCGTCGGCAAAGATCCATTTCTCCGCCAGCAGATCTTTCGGCTCGAAACTCTTTCGCTTCGCCAGCGGATGCTTGGTGCTCATGACGAGCACCAGCTTGTCGTCGAACAGCCATTGCTTGGCGAGAGCTTCTCCGGGCAGTTCGTCGTAGAGCATGCCGACCACAAGGTCGAAATGCCCGTCGACAAGGTCGGTGAAAAGATCCTTGTTCTGCGAGACGATGCGGACCTGCAGCTTGGGACGCTCCTCGCTCAAGCGCACGAGAATGTGCGGCAGCAGGTCCGTCGCGATCTGCGGTGGCGCGGCGACGGTGAGTACGCCTTCCGTGCCGTTGCGCAGCGACGCTATACGGGTCTCCGCCTCTGCCATGCCGATACAGGCGGCCTTGGCATAGCCCTGAAGGCTTTCGGCATAGAACGTCGGCTTCATGCCGCGGCTCAGGCGGTCGAACAGGCGAACGCCGAGATGCTCCTCCAGGCGCTGAATGCTCTTGGTCAGCGCCGGCTGCGAGACGTTCAGCCGTTGCGCCGCTTTTCCCAGACTGCCCTCCTCGATCACGGCGAGCATGCTTTTGAGGTGTCGAAGATCCATGGCGAATACTCATGCCGGGTCGAGGTCCAGTGGGGCCTCGTAAAGGAATGGATAACCTTAGGCTATGAGTAAGGGAAAAACAAATGCCAATTAGGCATTTTTGGCTACTTCAGGCCCGCGCGCTCGCTCCCAAAGCCAAACAGCCGCTCCGGATTCCTGACCAGCACATTCTCCACGGCCTGCCCGTCCGGAAGGTAGCGCAGCAGCAGCTTCAGCAGATCGGCATCATCGGGCATCGGGCCGCCGCGTGAGCCCACATGCGGCCAGTCACTGCCCCAGATGCACCGGTCCGGCGCGGTCCGATAGTAGGCCTGCCCGACCGGGACGGCATCGTCCCAGGGAGTGCCCAAGGCTGAAATCCGATGGCCGTTCGACAGCATGATCCAGCGATTGTCCCGCTCCAGCATGGCGCAGACTCTGCGCAGGCCCGCCTCGTTAATACCATCACCGCCGTTCAGGTGCCCCATGTGATCGAGCACGACCGGGAGGTCGCAGCGATCGAGTTCGCTTTCAAGCTCCACGAGTTCGCCCGTGCCGGCGAATATCTTGATGAACCAGCCGAGCTCTTTCACGCGCGCCACGGACCGGCGAAAGCTTTCGATACTGGGCACGACGCCAAGGCGCTGCTGAAAGTTGAACCGGGCGCCGCGGACACCGGCCGCATTCAGCCGCTCGAGATCGGCGTCCGACACGCTGGCGTCGATGATGGCGATGCCGCGCGCGCGTTCGGCCGGCAATTGCGCCAGCGAGGCGAGCAGCAGCGAATGATCCGTCCTATAGACCGTCGCCTGCACGATCACGACGCGCTCAAGCCCGACACGCTGGTGCATGGCCATTGCGGCCGACAGAGGCGCGACGGGCGCCGCGTACAACGGTTTGGTGTGGCGGATCGGGTAGCGCGCCGGATCGTCGTAAACG
>JAQGJO010000115.1 GCA_028290595.1 Hyphomicrobiales bacterium
TTTCTGCTTGCGGGCCGCGAAAGCCGGCCATCGTCAATTGTTCCTTGGCCTTCTCGGTACCAAGCCATTTCGACAGGCTGAAGCTGTCGACAATCTGCTTCATGTAAGCCTTGGGCTCCTGACGCAGATTGACCCGATTATTCGCACCAGCATTCAAACGCTCGCGTTCGCGCGCGCGAATGCGCTCGCGTTCGACGGCCGCCGCCTTCATGCGTCGATTGAGCGTGTCGGTTTCAAGCAGCGGAAGACCGATGGTCAGCACCGTCGCAGCGCAGGCCACCGCGACGGCCACGCTGAACAGGAACTGGGGATCGTTGAGTTTTTCGATAAGGAGACCAATCATTTTTCCAACCGATCAAATATCGAAATTGATCATTTTCTTCATCGACATGATGCCGATGAGCATCCAGAGGCCACTAACACCCATGACCATGCGTCCGGTCGAGGTCGTCCAAAGCAGCTCGATATAGGTTGGCGCGGTGACATAGACGAGACCGGTGACGGCAAAGGGGAGCGAGCCGATGATATAAGCCGAGGCCTTTGCTTCGGACGACATGGCCTTGATCTTATGTTTCATCTTCTTGCGATCGCGCAAAACGCGCGACAGATTTCCCAATGCCTCCGAGAGATTACCGCCAGATTTCTGCTGGATGTTGATGACGATCGAGAAGAAGTTCGCCTCTGCCACGGGCACCCGGGTCACGAGCCGCTCGATCGCCTCGCCCAGTGGCATGCCGATGCTTTGCGTCTCGATAATCTGGCGGAATTCGCTGCGGACCGGTTCGGCCGCTTCCGACGCAATCACGCGCAGGCAATCGCCAAGCGGCAGACCGGCCTTGATGCCGCGGATGATGACATCGACAGCGTTTGGAAACTCGTTGATGAATTTGTTGATGCGTCGCTTGCGCATGAAATTGACGAACCAGTTCGGCAGGCCAAGCGCGCCGATGGCCAGGCACGGAACCGCATAGAACAGATTCTGCGACATAAAGAAGACAAGCAGCCCAAGCACCAGACCGCTCGCGGCGGAAATCATCAGGAACTGCGCCTTGGTCCAGGTGAGACCGGCCTGCGCCAAGCGGTCTTCGATGCTCGTCTTTCTTTTGGTGGTGCTTTTCTGCTCAAGCTCCTTCAAGCTTTCGGTGATCTGCTTGCGGCGACTGGCGACGTCGACAATCCTGTCATTGGTCTTGATGACGCGACTGCGATTGGTCAGGGCACTTTGGCGCTTCTCGGCTTTCGCCTGGCCGGAAATATAGGGGTAGACGATCGCATAGAAAAGCCCGCCGGCCGCCAGCACGGCAAGCAGAGCGACAAGAATTGTCGTTTGATCCATCGTCGTCATCCTTAGCCCCGCCGACGGGGCGTAAATCTATCGGCTGTCTTCGCCGATGTCTGAGGCATCGAGGGCGGCGGCAAGCCGCTTCTCTTCGCCGAAATATCTGGCGCGATCCCAGAAGCGCGGGCGCCCAATTCCCGTCGAGCGATGCCGGCCAATCAGCTTGCCGTTGGCGTCTTCGCCGACGATGTCGTAAAGGAACAGATCCTGGGTGATGACAACGTCGCCTTCCATACCCAGAACTTCGGTGATGTGTGTGATGCGGCGCGAGCCGTCGCGCAGACGGGCAGCCTGAACGATTACGTCAACGGATGAAACGATCATGTCGCGGATAGTGCGCGCGGGAAGCGAAAAGCCTCCCATGGTGATCATTGATTCGAGACGTCCGAGTGCTTCGCGCGGCGAATTGGCGTGCAACGTTCCCATCGATCCGTCATGGCCGGTGTTCATCGCTTGCAGCAGATCGAAAGCTTCGGGGCCGCGAACTTCGCCGACGATGATACGCTCCGGCCGCATACGCAGGCAGTTCTTCACGAGATCGCGCATGAGCACGGCGCCATTGCCTTCAAGATTGGGCGGCCGCGTTTCCAGGCGCACCACATGCGGCTGCTGCAGCTGCAGTTCCGCGGCGTCCTCGCAGGTGATGATGCGTTCGTCGAGATCGATATAATTGGTCAGGCAATTGAGAAGCGTTGTCTTGCCAGAGCCGGTACCGCCGGAAATCAGCACATTGCAGCGAACGCGGCCGATGATCTTCAAAATCTCTCCGCCTTCCGGCGAAATGGATCCGTATCTGATGAGCTGATCGAGAGTGAGCTTGTCCTTGCGAAACTTACGAATCGTCAGGGCCGGGCCATCAAGCGCCAGCGGCGGTGCGATGACGTTGACGCGGGAGCCATCGGGCAGGCGCGCGTCGCAGATTGGTGATGATTCGTCGACCCTTCGGCCGATCTGGCTGACGATGCGCTGGCAGATGTTCATCAATTGCGCGTTGTCGCGAAATCTGACGCTGGTCAGTTGAATTTTGCCGCCGACTTCAATGAAGGTGTTGGCGGCTCCGTTCACCATGATGTCGGCGATATCGTCGCGGGCAAGCAAAGGTTCCAGCGGCCCATAGCCGAGCACGTCGTTGCAGATATCCTCGAGCAGGTCTTCCTGCTCGGATATCGACATGACGACATTCTTGATCGAGATGATTTCGTTGACGATGTCGCGAATCTCTTCGCGCGCACTCTCGATATCGAGTTTTGAAAGCTGGGAAAGGTCGATGGCCTCGATCAGAGCGCCAAAGATCATGCTCTTGGTGAGGTAATATTCGTCCGAACGGCGCGCTTCCACAATAGGGGCCGCGGGGACCGGCGCCGTCGCTGCGGCGACCGGAACAGACGGCATCGTGGACGTACGAACTTCCGCCTTCACAGGCTCCGACATGGGCCTGCTGGCGGTTGCCGCGCCGGTTGCGGATCGTTTGCCAAACATGTTTGTGTCCCGTTATCTCGTCAAATCTTCAATTGCTTCAGGACTTCCTGCGCGAAAGCAGGGCGCTCAATGGATTGAGCATGTTCTTCTTGACCGGACGCATTTCGGCCCTTCCGGTCATGACACGCGCGATTTCTCCAATGCTGGCAGTGATCTTGTGACCAGGCTCGATCTCGGCGATCATCTGTCCATTGTTGGCGGCAGTCCCGAACAGTTTCGGCTCGAACGGGATGATGTCGAGCGGGTGCAGGTCAACCGCTTTGGCAAAATCGGAAACGGAAATCTCCGGCCGCTTCGGAACGCCGACGAAGTTCATGACAAGCTTGGGTGCCGCATCGTTTGGTCTTGCGGCGCGCAACGTATCCAGCAGGCTTTTGGCGTTGCGGAGGCTCGCGAGGTCGGGTGAAGCGACGATCAGGATCTCATCGGCGGCGACAAGCATCCGCCTGCTCCATGCCGTCCAGACGTGCGGAATATCGAGCACGATATTAGGGATCGATGCGCGCAGCACGTCGATCAGTCCGTCGAACGCCGTCTCCGAAAGATCGTAGTTTCGATCAAGTGTCGCAGGCGCCGCCAGAAGGCTGAGATTGTCGGTGCATTTCGACAGCAGTCGATCGACAAAATTGGCGTCGAGGCGCTCGGGCGCGAACACAATTTCGGCGACGCCCTGCGGCGGGTCCTGGTTGAAGTCGAGACCGGCTGTTCCAAAGCCGAGATCCATGTCGACGAGCACCGTCGAGGATTCGAACTCCCTGGAAATCGCCCAGGCGATATTATGCGCGATGCAGGAAGCGCCGACGCCTCCTTTGACGCCGGTGACGGCAAGCACCCGGCCGACCGGAACAGTGCCGGGCATCGAATAGAGCTCGGATATTGCACGCACAAAACTCAGAACTTCCACGGGCGCGATGATATATTCACTGACGCCGCGCGCCATCAGGTCGCGATAGAGCCAGATGTCGTTGGAGCGGCCGATGATCACGACTTTCGTGCCGGCATCGCAGAATTCGGCGAGTTCGTCGAGGAAGCCGAGCAGAGCGTTGCGATCGGCGCTGCATTCGATCACGATAACGTTCGGCGTCGGCGCCCCGCGATAGGCCTCGATGGCCGCAGGCGCCCCGCCCATATGCACTTTGATATGGGCCTTGAGCATGCGGCGATCTTCGATCGCATCATTGATGGCATTCGCCGTATCGGGCGATTCGCAGAATGCCTGGATTGAAATGCGCGGAACCGGCGCGATCTGGACCGGGGTCGCCGCGCCATTCTGCATGTTCATATCGTCAAGATTGCTCTCGGCATCCATTAGTCGGCTCCAACTGTACCGATTGACGAATTCTTCACGGTCCATTTCGTCGACGGATCATCGCCGGTGCGTACCTTTGTGATGGCGCGCGTGCGCATCGCCGAATCGCCCGGCGTTTCGCCTTGCGGATTGACGAGGTCGCGGGGATTGGCGACCTGATTTGCAAGCATGCTTTGGTTCGCGCAGCCGAAATTCCAATAGGGTTTGTTCTCCCAGCCTTCGACACTGCTGCCGGAGGCGAGATCGCGTGGCCATTCCCCGCACCGCGTTGCCACGGCGGCCTTCAGACCGACGTAGCTCAGGCGGATCGGCGAGGCCACCAGAGGATTAGCGGCAGGATATGTACCGACGTTGACATATCCTCTTGCGCCGTTTGCGGCGAGTTCGCGCCGGATCTGATCGACGACCCTGTGGGAATCGTATTGAACGCGGACGCCGGACGGAAGCTGGATAGCGACGGGTCCCTGTCCGTCGCGGACATAGGTCGCGACAAAGGTGCGAATGCGATCTCTGCCCGCCTTGTCGAGCGCACCGCCGGCGGGGAAGATATCGAGCACGAATTGTTGTTCAGAGAGAGCGATCGGATGCCGGGCGCGATAGTCGTCAGGAATGGTCGAACCCGTCGCCAGTCTGTCCGGCACCCCGCATCCGGCCAGCGGTGCTGCCATGAGCAGGGCCAGCACGCTTGCGAAGCGAACATGTTTTTGCATGTTGGTATTAAGCGGATGTCTTTGGCGCATTGACGTGCTTTCCAGCTGATCGGCTTGAACTGATGTGAGCGTGGGCATCAATCGATGATGAAGCCGAACGTTCCTTTGAAACCTTTGATGGCTTGCGGATTGGACGTGGTCGAATAGAGGCGATTGACGCGGCCGAGCAGCCAGCTTTGTGGATCGGCGGCATCGGAGTAGCCGTCGTCGGGACGGGCGACATCGTTGGGCCCACTGGCTTTCGCAATGTACGGCGTCACCACGATCATCAGCTCCGATTCCTGGCGTTGATAGTCGCGCGAGCGGAAGAGCGTGCCCAGGACGGGAAGGTTCATCAGGCCGGGAAGTCCGTTGATGACTTGACGCGTCGTCGTCTGCAGCAAGCCTGCCGAGACAATGGAACCGCCCGAGGGAAGCTCGACGCTGGTCTCGTTCTTGCGGGTCAGGAAGGCCGGAATGTTGGTCGTCTGGAAGGCGAACGATTGCGTCTGGTCGACCTCCGTCACTTCCGTGGCGATGCGCAGCAGGATACGTCCTTCTGCAAGAACCACCGGTGTGAAGTTCAACGTCACGCCATACGTTTTGAACGTGATTCCGGTGGTGCAGACCACCGCGCCGGTTGTGGTCGGCGTACAAGTCTGGCTTGAGGGAACCGGCAGTTCGCCGCCGGCGGTAAATTTTGCCGTTTCGCCGGAAATCGCCGTGACAGTCGGTTCGGCAAGCACACGGGCGACGCCGTAGCGCTCAAAGGCCTGCAGCGTGGCGCCGATCGCATTCGGACAGACGATGCCGCTCGCATTGATACAGCCGGCTGACAGAGCATTCCCCGAAATATCTTGCCCGCCGAGACCGAACGGATTCGACATCGAGATCTTGCCCCAGCTTCCATTGGCGCCTCCGTAACGCATACCGAGTTGCTTCGCCACCTGGCGCTGCACTTCCGAAATCGTCACTTTCAGCATCACTTGGTCACGGCCGCGGATGACAAGCGAGTTGATGAGTTTTCCGGTTCCGGCAGTGCCGCCGGTCGCCGTCCCCGCTGCCGATTGCGCGCTGAGAAAGCCGTTGGCGATGTCCATTGCCTTTTGAGCGTCGCTGGCGGAATCGACCGTTCCGGTCAGGATAATGGTTTCATCGACGGTGCGCGGCAGGATGTTAGCCGCCGGCATTGCGGCGCGCAGAATGCGCTGCAACTCGCCGACGTCGCGACCGACGGTGATCTCGATGGCCGCGATCTGGCGCCCCTGCGCGTCCATCGCGAAAATCGATGTCTGGCCGCCGTCTGCGGCGATGATGTAAAGTTTGCGGGCCGAGCGAACCACGGCATTGGCGACTTTTGGATTGGCCACGAAGATTTCGGCGGCATCACGCGGCAGATCGATGATGACGGATTTGCCGCTGCCGAGATTGAGCCTTCGCGCCAACACGCCGTCGGCGCGGTCGATGATCGACTGCTGTTGAGCCGATTGGGCCCTTGCGGCGGAACCGAACGCGACCATGCCGGTTGCGGCAACGATCGCGAGGGACATCGCCATTGCCACCGTGCCGTTCCGCTGCGAACCGACAATCATAGTATCCACTCCAGTACCTGCCTTCGACTGATCGAAGGAGAATGTATTCGCGTATGGCGTGCGCATATGCTCGCGCCTACCGCTTGCCGACGCTGTTGGCGACACCGAACCTGACGATCGTCAGGCTGTTGTCATCGTTGGTAACCGGCTCGTCACTGACATTGGCAGTGTCCATCATGCTGCGCAGAACCAGTGAAAGCTGGCCGACGCGCTGCGCCAGAATGAGTTTCTCGGCTTGCGCCGGTGTGACTTCGAGTGTGGCATTGGCGCCGACGGCGACTTTCTCGCCGTTCTTTTCCTGCACATTCTGTCCAATCGCGAGCACGCGAATATTCTTGAGGATCGTCTCACTCATGTAAGTGTCGTTGCCCTGGTCGTCGCGGGAGGTGCGCACGATATCGACCCGGTCGTTGGGCAGAATGAAGCCGCCGGCGGATGTTGCGCCGCTGGCATCGATGTTGATGGCGACGGCGCGATTGCCGGAGGACAGCAGGGCGGACAGGAAGCCTGCGTTCGACGCCTTGACGACCTTTTCCTTGCGAATGGGCTCGCCTTGCAGGAACGAGCCACGCGTGACGGCGCCCTTCATGTCTTCGATAACGTTCGGTTCGGCGGATTTGCGGATCGCGCCGTCGCCGATCGATGATTTCGGCCAGGTCGCCCAGACGATGTCGCCGTCCTTCAGGACGGTACCCATGGGCAATTCATGGCTGCTGACGAGCACATCGTCGACTTCGATCTGAGGGGGCGGCGGCGGCGCCTGAATGATCGTCGGCGCATTTTTCTGGCCGCCCATCAACATCGCGGCGGCGCCTCCGGCGACCAACGCGACTCCCAGCACTGCAAGACGGGCAACTTTCATGGCTGTTCAATTCCGACCTAATCCCACTGAGTCAGGGACCGACCGAAGTGAAGCAGTGAAACGTCAAATTAAGGTTAATCACTCGTGTCCAATTGTGCCCAATTGCAACAACTGCCGCGCTCACACGAAGGTTGTTGCGAGCCAGATTTGCGTTTGCGGATAGACGACCAAGCCAGCGGCCGCCAAGGCTATTCCATAGGGGATGCCTTCTTTTTGGTCATGCAGGCGAGCGAGCCAGGCGTAGCGGGAAAGGAAGGCCGGAAGCGGCTTGAAGCGAGCGCCGACGATGATAACCGTTAACACGCCGCCGAAAATCGATGCGATGAGGCCATAGCTCATCAGATGCGACCATCCCAGCCATACCGCGGTTGCGGCGGCGAGCTTGGCGTCTCCACCGCCGATCCAGCCGAAGCAGAACATGGCGAAGGCGACGGCGAGCACGGCGGCGCCACAAGCAAGGTGCAAGCCGATCTGCTGCCAGGGCAGGCCGAGCGCTATCGCTATGACAAGGAAGGCGACCAGCAGCACGACCGAAATAAAATTCGAAATCGTCATCGTGAACAGATCGGAAAAAGCGGCGTAAGCCATCGCCAATGGGAAAATCAGCAGGGCGGCATATTCGATCATTGGCGTGACACTTCCTTCGGGTGACGGGTTAACCCTAGGCGGAGGCCGTTTACGAAGCCCTAATCCGGTCGCGTGAAGCGAGGCTTTTGCCACGCAATCCGCATCGATAGCGTTTTCCGATCCCCTAGATCGGAAAGACGCGTCGAGTCTATTTAAAGAGCGCATTTTCTTCACGCGAACCGGTGTCCACTTCGCTTGAAAATGCGCTCGGCGCGAACCGGTTGAGCCGTCGGATCGTTGCGAAGAACCGCCGCAGCAGGACGTGCCGGGCCCGCAATGAGACAGTCTTTATCAAATCCTTCACCATTTTCGTTTGCAATGAAGCAAGACCATGCAATCGATCAGAGCAGGTGCGATGCTTAATTTAGCTGGAATTTCAAAGCGCTGGAAAGTTGCGCCGGTTGTGCTTGCAGCCGTGGCGTTCACCGCGTTTCTACCATGCACGAGTGTTCTGGCGGCCGATCGGATCAATGTCGTCCTTGACGAAGCCAAAGTGCTGCAGCTTCCGCCGAACACATCGACGATCATTCTTGGCAATCCCGGGATCGCCGATGTCTCGATGCTGAAGCGCAACAATCAAATGATTCTGACCGGCAAAAGCTACGGCCAGACCAATCTGATCGCGCTCGACGCAGATGGAAAATCCGTCGGCGAGTCCATTGTTCTGGTTACGGGCGTGCCGGGCGGACTGATCGTTCAGCGTGGACTTCAGCGCGAGACCTACAATTGTTCTCCCCGTTGCAATCCCACGGTCAATCTCGGCGACGATTCCAAATTTATGGCTGACACGGCGGGGCAGGCCCAGTCGCGCGCCGCCGGCTCGATGCCGGCCGCGAAGAAGTAAACGAAATCTAAATACGACGAGCCGCGTTCCTGCTGTGTGCCGTAACAGTTGTACAAGCCAATTAAGCTAGAGACATTTGGGTTCGAACCGTTGGTTCGTTCATTGAATATGATTTGTCGAGTTCAGGGGATATCGATGCGGAGCCAGGCGTCCGGTATGGCTAATCGAAGATCATTCCTGCGGCGCGCCAGCCTGTGGCGCGCGAAGCGCCTGTTGCGCAGTTTCGCTCGAAACAGCGATGGCGTAACCGCGGTCGAATTCGCCATCGTGTCCGTGCCGTTTCTCGGCTTGCTCTTTGCGATTCTCGAGACGGCCCTGGTTTTCTTCACCCAGCAGGGCCTGGAAGCGGCCACAGCCGATGCCGCGCGGGTGATCCTGACAGGGCAGAGAGTGACCGGCTATACGCCGGCTGGCGGAACCGCATTGACGAGTTCCGCTGCCTTTCGCAGCCAGGTCATGTGCACTTTGCCCAGTCTGCCGTCGTTCATCAATTGCAACAACCTGATCATCGACGTGCGCAATCAGTCGACATTCGCCAGCGTTGATCTGTCGAAAACCTTTGATCCGAATACGACGGTTTTCCAGACAGGCGGCGCCAATTGTGTCGTCGTTATGCGCATTATCTATCCGATGCCGGTCTACCTGTCGTTTCTCACCGCCAACGGTCTTATCGCCAACGGCGTGAACCATTCCGGACAGACCAACTATGGCGGCGGCTGGAAACATATGTTGATGGCAACGCAGGTATTTCGCAACGAGCCGTTCGGCAATTCTACGGCGACGTCATGCTGACGGGGCGTCTCGACTTTCGAACATTTCCGCGCTGGCGTCGGCTAGGCGCAGACCGGCGCGGCGTCGCGGCTGTTGAATTCGCGCTGATCCTGCCCTTGATGCTGACGCTTTATCTCGGCACGTCCGAATTGACCCAGGGCGTCATGGCGAGCCGCAAGGCGACTCTCGTCGCCCGCGCTCTTTCTGATCTCGTCGGTCAGCTTGCGGCGGGCAATGCCATGACCGATACCGAGGCGACGAATATCTTCAATGCCGCGACGGCAGTCATGTCGCCGTTCCCCACGTCTTCCTTGAAGATGACGATTACGAGCGTCGAGTTTGTTGCCAATGCCGCGGCAACCAATAAATACGATGCCAAGCCGCGCTGGACGATCATCCGCAATGGCGGAACGGCACGCCCCTGCGCCAAGCTGACGGCGGTGGCCAACACGGTCAAGCCCGCCAGCACGAATATGCCGAACGGCATGTATCAATCGGGCTCGATTATCGTCGCCGATGTCTCGTATACGTACGACCCGCCGTTCGGCAAAGCGTTGCTGGAATGGAGCCAGACGGCCTCGGTGGTGAATATGTCGCAGACGACCTATATGCGGCCGCGCAACCAGACCCTGATCGGGATTTCGACAGGCGTGACCGGCGCCACCACCTGCGCCGTCTATTGAGTCGCAGCGAGCTTGAAAAGGCTCAGATCGATCCGCCATCCGCGATGGCGCGCCAGCCGATATCGTTGCGGTAGAAGCCGCCCGGCCAGTCGATCGTCTTGATCGCCGCATAGGCCTTGCGTTGCGCTTCCGCCACATCGTCGCCGAGCGCGGTGACGTTGAGAACCCGTCCCCCATTGGCCAGCAGTCGATCTCCATCGCGTCTGGTTCCCGCATGATAGACGATGATGCCGTCGCGCGCAGACGCCTGCTTCACGCCGCGGATTTCGCTGCCACGCTCCGGCGCATCGGGATATCCTCTGGCAGCGTAGACGATGGTGAGCGCCGCCTTCGGCGACAGCCGCACGGCGGTGTCCGGCAGGCTTCCCGAAAGATTTCCCGAAAGATTTCCATTGGCGCAGCCCTCAAGCAGCGGGACGATGTCGTTTTCGAGCCGCGGCAGCATGACTTGCGTTTCCGGATCGCCGAAGCGGGCGTTGAATTCGATGAGCTTCGGTCCGTCTTTTCCAATCATGAGTCCGGCAAAGAGCACGCCGCGATAAGGCGCGCCGCGCGCCTTCATGCCGCTCAGCGTCGGCGCGATGATCTCGCGCATGACGCGCTCGCTCATCGCGGCGGTCATGATCGGCGCCGGGGAATAAGCGCCCATGCCGCCGGTATTTGGCCCGGTGTCGCCGTCGCCGACGCGCTTATGGTCCTGCGCCGAGGCGAAAGCTAGCGCGCGCTCGCCATCGCAAAGCGCGAAGAAGGAGGCTTCCTCGCCTTCGAGAAATTCCTCGACGACGACTTCGGCGCCGGCTTCGCCGAACGCGCCGCCAAAAATCATGTCGATGGCGGCCAGCGCCTCGTCAAGTGTCGTGGCGACGATCACGCCCTTGCCGGCAGCCAGGCCATCGGCCTTGACGACGATCGGCACGCCGGTTTTGCGCACATAGGCCTTCGCCGGTTCGGCAGCCGTAAATCGCTCATAAGCGCCGGTGGGAATGTCGAAATCGCGACAGAGATCCTTGGTGAAGCCCTTTGAGCCTTCGAGCTGGGCTGCAGCCTTGCTCGGCCCAAAAACCGCGATGCCAGCCGCCTGCAGATCATCGACAATGCCGGCGACAAGCGGCGCCTCGGGGCCGACAACGACAAGATCGATCTTCATCAGCCGGCAGAAGTCGATGACCGCCTGATGGTCAGTAGCATCGACGACGACATTCTGCGCGATCTCCGCCGTTCCGGGATTGCCGGGCGCGACGAAGAGGCGATCCAGACGCGGCGACTTCGACATCGCGAGAGCCAGCGCATGTTCCCGGCCGCCGGAGCCGATGAGGAGAATATTCAAGGACGAATCCAGACCTGGTTGGGTTTGGACGCTTCTTTAGAGCATTTTCGACCAATTCGCGTGAAGAAAATGCTCTCTCTTTAATGCCAAAGCTTATGCCGCTTTGGCCGCCTGTTCCTGCGGCGTGGTCGGCATGACGAACACCAGCAGATTGGCGACGATGATCGTGGCGCCGAGGAACCAGAAGGTCGACAGCAGCCCGTATTTGTCGGCGATCGCGCCACAAACGAACGGACCGATGGCCGAGCCTATCGCCTGAATGCCGAACATGGCGCCGATGGCGCTGCCGCCAAGATTTTTCGGGGTGGCGTCGAGAAGCCAGGCTTGCAGCACCGGCCGGATCGCGAACAGGAAGAAACCGAGCAGGGCGATGAACGCCACGAAGAGCGGCGAATTGCCGGCGAATATCATGAATGCCAGCACAGCGCAGGTCATGATCATCGAACTCATGATGACATTGCGCCGGCCCATCTTGTCGGACATGTGCCCGGCAATCGGCGCGGCAATGAAACCGGCGGCCTGCAGGAGGAACATGCACAGGCCGACCGACCAGGGCGAATAGCCCATTTCCTTCGCCAGATAGAGCGGCAGGAAGGCCATCAGGCCGTTCTGCGTCATCGAACGGAACGCGGAACTGGTCGACAGAAAGACCAGGGTCTTGTTGCGGAACAGCGACGGCAGGGATTTCAGGACTTCCATGCCCGAGAGTTGCGGCGCGCCGCCCTTTTTGGGTTCGGCCTTGGACTTGCCGAGATACCAGAGGATCAGGATCGCCATCACGACGCCGGGCAGGATGTTGATCATCATCACCTGACGCCAGGAGAGCAGCATATAGGTGATGAGCGCGCCGGCGGCGAGCGGCGCCAAAGCGTCGCCGACATTGCCGCCCATGCCGTGCCAGGCCATGACGAGGCCCTTGCGATCGGGATAGCGCTGGCCGAGCCAGGGAATGGCGGTGGGATGCCAGAGATTGTTGCCGATGCCGATCAGCGCCGAGCAAGTGACGATCACCCAATAGGCGTTGGAAAATCCCATGATGAAATAAGGCACGCCGATCCAGAACAGCGACGTCGCCATCAGCAGGCCCTTGCGGCCGACCGCATCGACGAACATGCCGCCCGGCAGATTCGAAATCGCGCCGGCGATGTATTGCGAGGTCAGGATCATGCCGATCTGGCCGTAAGTGAGCCCCATCTCGCTGCCAATCAGCGGCAAAAGGATATAAAAAGTAGCGGGATACCAATGAGTTAGGGCGTGGCCGATAGTCACCACCCAGACTTCGCTCATCGAGCGCGTCTCGGTCTTATCAGCGGAACCGATTACGGCAGTCATTGGGGCCATCTCCCTTGAATCTTATGCCTTAAATATGAGCGGCAAAGTCCTCCTTTTGCCCCATGCGGTCAAGCCTCCGCCGCAGCTTCGCCGCACGGAATCGTGAGAGTGGTGTTTCCTCGCTTATTAGCAGTCTGGTCACTATGTTAAGTGAGATTGGCTGTTAGGCTTCGTTTTTGAAGAATCCCAATGCTTTGCTTGTCCCGTTTTCATGGTCTGCCCCGCGCCTCTGCTCTCGTTATGCTTCTGGCGACGGGCGGGTCTGCATTTGCCCAGATTCTGGCGCCTGCGCCAGGCGGCGGGCCTCCGCCGGCGGCAAGCTCATTGCCGGCCCTGACCCCGGCACCGCTGTCGCCTGAGCTGACGCCCAAAATTCCTGCCCAAACCCTTCCGCAAGGCCCGGCCGCGCAGAATGCCGCGCCGGTCGTGAAGCCAAAACCCAAGCCCAAGCCGGCGCCCCTGCGCGAAATGGCATTGACGACGGACCATCGTCCCTCGCTGCAGCCTGAAACCTTTTTCGCCACCGCCAAGGCGTCCGAGCGTTATGCCGAGATCGCCGATGCCGGCGGCTGGCCGTCGGTTGGTGCGGTCGCACCTGGCGCCAGCGGCAAGGCGGTCGCGACCTTGCGCCGCCGGCTGTCGATCGAAGGCGATCTTGCAGCATCGCAAGGCGACGGCGAACAATGGGACGAAGCTTTGACCGCGGCGGTCAAGCGCTTCCAGTCGCGCATGGGATTGCGTCAGACCGGCGTCGTCTCCGGCGCGACGTTGAAAGCGATGAATGTGACGGCGGCCGTCCGCTTCCGCCAACTGGCGTCGAGCGCCCAGCGGATCGCCGGTTCGACCTTCGGCTTCGGCCAGAAATATGTCGTCGTCAATATTCCCTCGGCCTCGGTTGAAGCTGTCGAGGATGGCCGTGTCGTCCGCCGTTATACGGCGGTTGTCGGTGATGTGAAGCATCCCTCGCCGGAAGTGGCGACGCGCGTGGTTGCAGTAAATCTCAATCCGACGTGGACCCTGCCGACGTCCATCATCAAGAATGAAATCATTCCCAAGATGCGCAAGGACCCCGGCTATCTGTCGCGCTCCAAGATCCGCATCCTCGATAGCAGTGGCGCCGAAGTCGATCCGACATCGGTGAACTGGTCCACAGAACATGCGACCAGCTTCACGCTGCGGCAGGATTCAGGCATCCAGAACGCGCTCGGTTCTATCCGCATCAATATGCCGAACTCGCAGGCGGTCTATATGCACGACACGCCGTCGAAGCGCTTCTTCGCCACCGACTATCGTTTTCTGTCGCATGGCTGCGTGCGCGTCGAGGGCGTCTACGATCTTGCCGCCTGGCTGCTCGACAGCAGTGGACGGGTGACGAAGGAAAGCCTGCTCGAGAAGCAGAAGGGTGGCGAGCGTACCGATCTGCGCCTGCCGCAGCCTGTGCCCGTGGCCTGGATCTATATGACAGGTTGGGCCAGCGCCGATGGCGCGGTCAATTTCCGCGATGACGTCTACGGGTACGACCGCGTCGGCGGCGGTGCGCACACGGCCGCCAAATAAAAACTATTCCGCGAGCACGCGTGTCGCAGGGAAGGTGACTTCCACGAGCGTGCCTTCGCCCTTCTTGCTCTTGATCGAGAATGAGGCGCGATTGGCTTCCACGAGCGCCTTGGTCAATGGCAGGCCAAGGCCGGTGCCGGTGGTCTGCCGCGACGTCTGGATCTGACGGAACGGTTCCAGCGCAATTTCCACGTCCTGCTCCGACATGCCGATACCCGTGTCGCGCACGCGCACGACGGCCTGGCCGCTGTCGGTCAGCGCGGTTGAAACGATGACCTGTCCGCCGGGCTGGTTGAATTTGACGGCGTTCGACAAAATGTTCAGCACGATCTGACGCAGCGAGCGTTCGTCGGCGACGATGTTGGGCAGATGCGGCGCCAGCGCCAGGCGCATGATCACACGCTCGCGGATCGATTGCGGCTGCATGATCGACACGCATTCATTGACGATCTTGTTGGCGTCGACCGATCCGAACGTCAGATCGAGCTTGCCCGCCTCGATCTTCGACAGATCGAGAAGGTCGTTCACCAGGCTCATGACATGCGTGCCGGAGGCATGGATGTCGCGCAGGTATTCCTTATAGCGTTCGTTGCCGACCGGGCCGAAGCGCTCGTCGATGATGACCTCGGCGAAGCCGAGGATGGCGTTCAGCGGCGTCCTGATTTCGTGGCTGATCTTGGCGAGAAAATCCGACTTGAGCGAGCTGGCGCGCTCTGCATCGCGTCGCGCATCCTTGAGTTCGCGCTCGGCGTTCTTCCAATGGCTCATATCGCGCAGAACGGCGCAGAACTTTGTCGCGCTCTCAGTGCCGATGCGGCCGATCGTCATGAACACCGGGATCTGGCCGCCGAGACGCGCGCGGCCGATGACTTCACGGCCGTCGTTGAGAACGCTTTTCACGCCATCGCTCTTGAGGCCGTCAATGTAATCTTGCGCCGCCCTTTGGCTTTCCCGGGCAAAGAGCATGTTGAACGATTGGCCGACGACTTCACCGCGTTCGTAACCGAACAAGGCTTCCGCCGAACGGTTGAGTGACAGGATATTTCCGTCAGGACCGAGAATGGCGACGCCGTCGGTTGCAGTATCCAGAATCGCGTGCAGTTCGCGGATTTCCGTTTCCTGCTTGCGGGCTTCGCCTTGCAGCTCTTCGACGCGCGGGCCGGTCTGCGGCGCTTCCGCCTTGCGGAACGTCATGAGTGTTCCTGGCGCGCCATTCCACTCGATCTTCTGCAACTGGCCCCTGATCGAGATCAGCGCGCCGGAATGCGTTTCGAGCTGGATCAAGGCGCCATCATTCGACATGCGCTCGGGCTCATAGCCGCGAAACATGCGCTCCGGACCGCCCCAGTCATGGAACTCGTCGATGTTGGGGAAGCCGATCATATCGAGCAGAAAATGATTCACATAAGCGGGCACGCCGCCGAGCGTCACCAGCACGCCAAGATTGAGACGGTCGAGAATGGCGGTCGCGTTGGCGGGAAGCAGCTCGGCTTCCGATGCCGCCTCAGGCGCAACATCAGAAAGAACGGGCATCGCCGGACTGACGTCCTGCGTCGTGCTTGCGGGCGATGGCGTATCGTTGCCGGGCTCTTCTGTTGCGCTGGCGGCAAGTGTTTTTGTTTCGAGTGTTTTTGTTTCGAGTGTCTTGGTTTCAAACGTCTTGGTTTCAAGTGTCGTCTTGCCGCTTGCAATCGTCCGATCCTTATCTGGCGACGAAGCATGAAGCGGCGTTACATTGCTATTCGCAGCGTTGTCGGCTGGCGAGACCGGAGGCGGAACGAGCGGTGTAGTCTGACGAGGCAGTTTCGCTTCGATATCGGCGACAAGACTGCGGGCGATCTCGCGAAACGCATTGCGTTCGCTGGCCGACAATTCGACCATGCCGTCGTCGCCTTTGATGCTGGCCTTTGAAGAAGCGCTCTGGCTATCGGGCGGTGTCTTCGAATCGACTGGCACCTTTGAATCAAGCGTCTTGGTTTCAAGAGACTCGGATTCAACAGGCATCTTGGAATCGACGGATGCTGAACTGCCGCTGTCCTTTTCGGTTGGCGCGCGTTCATCCACGGTTCTGGTCAGGCCGGCGTCTTCGGTCTTGCGTTCGTCCGGCGGCGTTGTTTCAACAGTATCGGTTTTGCCGTTGCCGTTCGATCCGTTCACATTGGATATCTGGCGTTCGGCGATCGCGCTGCGCTGGTCCCGCTGCCATTCGCGCAGGGCGACGACATTCGGCGCATAATTCATATAGCTCGGATCGGCCGGTTGCGGCGAGAACAATTGCGGGTGCACTTGATCAAGCGCATCGTTCTCATTGTCCTGCTCGGCCACTGCGGAAGATTTTTCGGCATCGGCTGCGGGTTCATCCGCTTTGGCGGCATCTTCCGCCGTAGCCACTTCTGCAATATCCACCGCCGCCGTTTCGGCGGGCGGGCGCTCGACGATGCGGTCGAGATTGATCACGCCAAATCCGCTGAACCCGGTAAACGTTCGCTCGGAATCGAAGGTCGGCAATCCGCCGAGCGTCACGGGCGCCGCTTCGTGCGAATCCTGGAACGGCCAGAGAATACTCAATCCGCTCCAGGTTTCCTGGCGCGACAGCGCGGCGCGCAGGCTCGCAATGGAATCGACGCCGAAACGTTCCGCAACGGTGATGAAATCCTGTCCGATGAGATCCGCGGTTTCGCAGCCCATGGTCTCGCACAGCGCGCCATTGAGCTTGATCAGGCGGCGTTCCGCATCGGTCTGCCAGAGAAAGCGCACGGCGCCTGTTTCACGCGGCCGTTTCGATCGGGTGGCAACGGGCGCGGGCGTCTCGACAATGGCCGGCGGTGCCGCGTCGCCCGCTTGTGTATTCACTTCACCATCGTGCGAACCGACAGCGGCCGGAGCAGGGGCGTCAGAAA
The DNA here is from genome assembly GCA_028290595.1 of Hyphomicrobiales bacterium. Next base: position 17,312 of record JAQGJO010000115.1, read on the forward strand.
CATCGGCAGTGTCGGGCGCTGAAACTGATTCGGCGTCTGTCGGCTGCTTGATGCTGTCCGTTGCAGCACTCGCCTGCGCGAACCGCGCGCCGGCTGTGAGCAGCGCCGGACGAACATTGAGCGCGCCGGCGACGAACAGCGGCTTGGTCCCGTTCTGGCGGCAGATGAAAGTGATGATTTCGGTGGCGCTGCCAAAAAAGAAGCGGAGCCGTTCCAGCCGCGGCGGCGCATCGGGCGCCAGGCTGCGCGCCAGGTCGACCAGCCGGCGGGCGCCCGGTTCACGTCCATTGAGCAACCGGCGATCGAGCGCGTCCAGGCTGTCCGCCCGGAACAGGGCATATGCCGCCCGATTGGCGTGGACGATTTTCAGCGGTGTCCCCGCCGCGATAAAGAAGGGCGTGTCTGCGGCACGCAACGGCGCCAGCGCCGGATCCGATAGGACAGCAGCGATATCTTCGTCGGAAATCGAATATGACGGATGCAATTCCGACATGTGCTAAGCTCGTCCCTGTCAAACTGGCTTCATGCTAAGCTGAAGCAATGCCATAGACACCGGAGCAGCGAATCACCGTCCGGGCCCTGTCTCATTCTGACCCACCGCCGCTGGATCGGAATTAAACGATCATTAACTTGCTGCCGCAGGTGGGTCCATGGAAACGGCGGAATTGTGCCCTACTTAGTCAAATCAAGCTTAATTTTGATTTTGCGTCGCAACATCTCACAAGCTTCTTTTGTTGCGATGCAACAAATTTCGTGATAGGCCGATCTGAGCAGGGGCTGGCGCGTTCTTCGTTCAGATGACAGGAAGCAGCGCCACTGCATCGTTCCGGAGGACAAATTAATGGCAAATCCGTATGAAATTCCGACTGAAATGAGAGATTTCGCAGAGCGTAGCGTCGCCCAGGCGCGCAAGGCTTTCGAAGGTTTCATGGGTGCGATTCAGAAGACTCAAGGGTCTGCCGGCGATGTGACGTCCACCGCCCATGCCGGTGTCAAGGACGTGACCGTCAAGGCCGTCGGCTTTGCGGAGAAGAACGTTTCCGCTGCTTTCGATCTGGCCGAGAAGCTCGTTCATGCCAAGGATCCGCAGGAAGTCCTGTCGCTTCAGGGCGAATATCTCAAGGCCCAGATGACGGCGCTGCAGGAGCAGACCCGCGAACTCGGCGAAACGATCCAGAAAGTCGCCGGCGTCAAGAAATAGCTTCAGCACAAAGGACGTTCCTTATGGTCGCACCTCGCAAGCCAGTCGCTAAATCTGTCGCCGCCAAAACCGAGCCTGCCAAACCTGTTGCAGCAAAGCCAGTGCCCGCACCGGTAGCGGCCAAATTCACGCCGCCGGCCGAAACCGTCAGCATGGCGGCTCCGGAACCGGCTCCTGAGCCTGTTGCTGCGCCGAAGCTGATGGAAGCAGTCGCGCCGGTGGAAACCGCTGCGGTAGAAGCGGCGCCCGTTCTGGCGCCGATCGGTGAATTGCAGGAGATGTTCCGCGCCGCCGTCGAAAGCCATATCGAACAGTCGAAGGCCGCTTATGCACGCCTGAAGTCTTCGGCCGAGGAAGCGACGGGGACGATCGAAACGGCCTACAAGACCGCTTCGGCCGGTTCGATCGAACTCAACAACAAGGCGATCGATCTGATGCGCGACAACACCAATGCTATGTTCGATTTCGCCAAATCGCTCACTGGCGCGAAGAGCCTTTCCGAAGTTGTCGTGCTGCAGACCGAACATGCCCGCAAGCAGTTCGAAACATTCAGCACCCAGGCGAAGGAATTCTCCGGGCTCGTCCAGAAGGTCGCGACGGATTCGGCCGGGCCGCTCAACGCTGCGGTCGCCAAAGGGCTGCACCTGGCTGCCTGATCCGGCCTCGCCCGCAACGTCTGCGGGCATGGTTCTGCCTCTAAGCGGACCGCCCGTGCGGTCCGCTGATTCGCATAGAACGGGTTGAAAACATTCGGCTACCGTTGCTTGTTGGCGGTACGCCGGAAGCGCTTGCAATCTCGATGTGTTGAGTCTAGGTTCTGCCCGCTTCAGGGCCGCCATAGCTCAGTTGGTTAGAGCACCAGATTGTGGATCTGGGGGTCCCCCGTTCGAGCCGGGGTGGTGGTACCATTTAAATCAATCAGTTATGATTTATTGGTCAGGGCGGTCGAGGTCAGGGGTAACACTGCGGGTAACCGCTATATCGAGGAACCGGGGGGCATTTTGGCACCCTGCTTTTTCGCCGGCAAGGGGAGCGGGGGAAGTCCCGATCGACTTTGATCATCGGCCTTTCGCCTATAGGTTGCGTCCCAATTAATGTAGGTTGCATCTCAAGATAATGAAGGGATGCAGGTCGTGTCGACTTTCGCTCTTCCTATCTGCTAGGCAGCCTTGACGCCTCCGGGTAGCCCGGTGATGAGCGCGTTGCTAATGGCTGGTGGCTGTTTCCTGAACGAAGATGGCGTCGCGATAATCGTTGAGAACGCGCGCAACTAGACCTCGGCCATACTGGACCCGTCCCTTATTCGGGCCAATGCCTGTAGGATTGATCCTGGAAAACAATGTGTCCCATGCGTTCTGCAAATTCCCGGTGCTGGCCAGTTCAAGCCAGTCAAATTTACGCAGGATGCTGGCGCGCAGGCCTTCCGGCGCAATATGTGCGACACCGTCGCGGCGGATGACGGGGGCGTCTGCCGCAGTCAGCATGTCGTTGCAGAAGAAGTCGCCTGAAAACAGCATGTCCTCGGCCTCGTCATAGAGCCAGGCAGTGCCGAGTGTCCTGATGATCGGGTCAACCACGCGCACGTGCGGAAATCCCACGTCCGCCAACGTTTCTCCGACCTCCAGTCGCCGGAAGGGCGCCGTCGGGGTCGAGCCGTCAGGCCGGTGAACGAGCGTAGTCGGCACGATCGGGTTGGCCGATCTGATCATCGTGCCGGGAATCTCCTCCAGAATTCGCGCGAGATTTCCGATGCTGTCGAGTTCG